>NZ_BMXA01000017.1 GCF_014651515.1 Arenicella chitinivorans | reverse complement strand
AAACATGTACGCTGGAAAGCCGCACACTCTGATTCCAAACACGCTAGATCGTGAGTTTGAGGTTGAGCACCCGAATCAATGGTGGGTCAGCGATATTACCTACATCAAAACCTACGAGGGCTTCTTGTTTGTCGCTGTCGTGATGGACTTATACGCTCGCAACATTGTGGGCTGGTCAATGAGTTCGCGCATGACCGATGATCTTGTACTGAGTGCGCTGACAATGGCTTATTGGCGGCGCAAGCCCGCCAATAAGGTGATGCTTCACTCAGATCAAGGCGCACAATATACCAGCCGTGATTGTCAGAAGTTACTCAAGACACTCAATATTGAACCCAGCATGAGTCGACGAGGAAACTGTTGGGACAACGCAGTGGCCGAAAGCTTCTTCTCGAACTTAAAGAAGGAAAAAATCCGCCGTACGATATACAAAACCCGTGACGATGCACGGGCGGCTGTGTTTAACTACATCGAGATGTTCTACAACCCAAAGCGTCGGCACACACATAACGATCGAGTGCC
>NZ_BMXA01000016.1 GCF_014651515.1 Arenicella chitinivorans | reverse complement strand
CATGGGTAAAGGAACCCGATACAACGACGAGTTTAAGCAAGAGGCCGTGAACCAGGTAGTGGTTCATGGTTATTCGGTGGCGGATGTTTCGCAGCGGCTCGGCATTTCAAACAAGAGCCTTTATGACTGGATCAAGGTCTTTAGTAAGCCCAAGAAGCAACGTGATGAGGACGCTGATCTACGCGCTGAGGTTGCTCGATTAAAACGTGAACTTAAACGAGCCACTGAAGAGAGGGACATCCTAAAGGAGGCCGCGGTGTTCTTTGCAGGCGAGTCAAAGAACGCTACCCGTTCATAAAAGCTCGCACTGACAAGTATCCCGTTCGCCGACTTTGTCGCGCGATGCAGGTTAACCCTAGCGGTTACTACGATTGGTTGCGTGAGCCGCAGTCTCGTCGAGCACAAGAAGATAAGCGACTTACTGGGCTCATAAAGCAGTTCTGGCTGGAAAGCGGTTGTCATTCAGGTTATCGCAATATTCATCTGGACCTAATGGAAGCGAAGATTCCCTGTGGCCGAGACCGAGTGTTGCGCCTTATGAGACAGGCGGATATCGAAGCTCAGCGCGGTTATGGCAAGCCGAA
>NZ_BMXA01000015.1 GCF_014651515.1 Arenicella chitinivorans | reverse complement strand
GATGGAGGTTCTCAATCTCAAAAAGGTATTCATCATGAGCAATATTACACTACTCGGTATTGATCTAGCTAAATCCGTATTTCAAATCTGCGGTCTTAACCAAGCCAATCAGAAACAGTTCAATAAACAAGTCACTCGCAAACGCTTACTCAACGAGGTGCGGCAACATCCTAATGCCGTTATTGCAATGGAGGCATGCGCCACTTCTCATTATTGGGCTAGAACATTCTCTGACATGGGATTCACCGTTCGACTCATTCCGGCACAGCACGTAAAAGCGTTCTTGCGTGGCAATAAAAACGATACGAACGATGCCTTGGCCATAGCCGAAGCGGCTTTACGCCCAGGTCTTCACCCTGTTCCTGTAAAAACGCTTGAACAACAAGATATTCAAACATTATTGCGTATTCGAACTCGCCTTAAAGATGCGCGTAAAACGAATGCTAATCAATTACGAGGGCTATTGGCCGAATACGGCATTATTATGACGGTTGGTATCAGCAACATTACTAAAGAACTCCCCTTCGTTTTAGAAGATGCTGACAATGGATTAACCCCTATCGCAAGACAAGCTCTCCATAAACTACTCACTGAGCATATCAGGCTCTCTGACGAAATTCATCTGCTTGAAACCCAACTGAAAACCATAGCGAATCAACATGAGACAGCGATCAAACTTATGCACCTTCGTGGCATCGGGCCAATCAGTGCACTGGCTCTCTACGCTAGCATCGGCAATGGAGCACAATTTAAAAACGCACGCCAACTCTCTGCGTGGCTTGGGCTGGTTCCTCAACATCATGGATCAGGTGGCAAAGTGCAACTCAGCTCAATTAGCAAACGCGGCAGTGTGCAACTAAGGGTGCTGATGATTCACGGCGCGCGCACCGTGCACAACTGGGCGGCGCGGCGTGATGACTCGTTAAGCGAATGGGTAAAATCCGTCGCTGAACGACGAGGCAAACATAAAGCCGTCGTCGCGCTCGCGAACAAAACCGCAAGAATGGTCTGGGTAGTCTTAAACAAAGGCGTTGATGCCTTACCTAAACACTATCTTGCCAACGTATAAACAGAAACAACGAATTTAAAACTTACCTCAATTGCCAACAGTGGTGACAACCTGAAATGAACTAATCGAACCTGATTGTGACTGATGGGGTCAGTGGCTTAACCATGGCCGAAACTCTGCTAAGTCAACCAGGTAGCGAATCGCAATAAGGCCCGGTCAGCGAGGCTTCAATGACCATCGATGGCCGGATATATGTCCGCAA
>NZ_BMXA01000014.1 GCF_014651515.1 Arenicella chitinivorans | reverse complement strand
GCCGACGGTGTACGAAGAGCGATATTTTTTGAAGCAGGAAAGTGTCTAGGAAACTCAGGCCTTACCAGTCGGTCGAAAAGGTATTTGCACAGCGAGCCGAAGCTCATCTTCATGAATTACTCATACACATCGATCGAGATCTAAATACCGAGGTGGGATATCAGATATATTGTGATGAACTAAATCATCCAATCGAAGGGAAATTTGAAATCAATATTGCGACTGAACGAACGGAAATCTCTTTGGAAGAGATGCTTAGAGTTGCCGACTAAAATCCTTGATCTAAGTCAAAGATTTATAGATTTGATAACTCTCTTTTAATCATTTCATCAGCCGCCAGAAGATCTTTTCCGACCAAAGGGCTGATAGACAAAATCATTAGTGCTCCCCCAAATATTAGATCTGCATATACGAGTGACTTTTGGAGTGCTGTTACCACTTTTTGAGGAGTTAACCCAAATGCCCGATTACACATTTCACTGTCGAAAAAATTTGCGGCGCAAAACCTATAAACAGAATCTCTGCCATCAACGTCCTTCCCTGTTTTCTGTACTCTGCCTACTATGTCTTCGAAGTCATCTAGGTCTAAATCTAGATCGGTGACTATAGATGCTCTGTAAGGGTTAAACGCTCCTATTATTTTAGGGAAAGTGTGACAACTGAATTCTTTAAAATCTATAAGATCAAGATCGACTGTCAAAATTAGAATGTCATCCGATGTAGCCTTATCTATTACGGAACCTTCTAACCTAGAAGCATAAGAAAGCGCACCCTCAACTCCCTTAACCAAACAATCGGTTATATCGCACGACGCACTCTCACCGATTCCTTGGTCAATATACGGCTCCGCTCCGACCTTGACCTGCCAGAGCTCGTCGATTTCTGAGAGTTTTTCTAAGTCAATAGACTGAAGGTGGTCCAAACTTTGATTAACAATCGACCTACGTCTAAATCTTGCTTCAATTTGCATCTAAATATTACTTTCTCACTCGAGTCTGAATGTTTGTTATACCAAGCTGTCTCAGGACCTGTTGTGCTTCACGACGTGATAGCTTCTGTTTCGAAGGTGGCTGTCCATCTTTACTTGGCATGTTTTGAAGTCATTCTTACGATGGGGATCATTTTATATTTATTCTCCGTTCCCTCCTAAGAGCGGACTCCGGTACTATTTCATAACTCCATAACTCTTCAGCACTTCAAGTTCTTCTAGTACTTCTACCCGTTGTGGGCCATCCTTAAAATCTAGGCTAAATATACCGGATTTTGAACCACTTGCCGCAACCAGCTTGGCTCTTACACGCCAAAAACTCAGAGGAGGAACATTAATCTCGTTCCAGTCGGCTTGTTGAAATCTAGGCAACTCGATTAAAAAATGTTCGGCGGGATTGATGCGAATGGAACTAGTTGATATTCCGGTTATGCTAACCTCTCCATGGTATTCACTTATATCAATATAGCATGAATTTTCACCTGCTGATGGCCAAGAATGTTCAGTTCGATCAGTAGAATGTAGCCAAATCATTTGGGGTTTCCTGTTGCCTACTACCTTTACATTTTCTAAAGAGGCCCTCGTATCGATCTCCAGAGCATCCGAGCAATGCAAGTTTATAAACTGGACTTCTTTTAAGGTTACACCCTCTGAAATGATCGCGGTACCGTCAACGATGCGACAATCAATAAATGAGACGTTATGCAACTCAATTGATTGATCCTTAGGAGGATTGAGAACAAGTTGAGAGTATACACCTCCCTCAAACGTTGTATTTCTAAGCGGAAACCCACTCTGCACCTTTGAAAAATCTTCAATCTTTTTTTTCATATTCTGACTCCGTATTAATTATCTTTAAGCCAATCTCTAAATTTATAACCTAAATCGTTTGGTATGGACTGGTAAGTAATAACTGAGTCAACGCCTCTTCTCCGCTGGTGTTTGAGGATCGAGGTCGGGCTTGACCCTGTTAAATCGAAACCGTAACCAGAGGGATTTATAAAATCTTGAGGCGCATTCGTAAGGCGCGTCCACTTCAAATCTGACAAGAGATGATCGGGGTGCGCTGCGACCTTTTCTCTCATTTGGCGTGCAACCCTTCGCTCAACCGCTGTACCGAAAAATAATTTCATTGTCCAAGGGTCTTTAACTATTGCATTGATTTGCTTTGGTTTTAGTTCTAAGAATAGTTCATTAAAATCTTGAGCCAAATCGTTCCGAGCACTACTAGCCATCAAAGAAATTTCCTTTTGCTGCTTGAGCGTTCGCTCAACTTCAACTGGATTTTTAAGTTTTAAATTGGAAAGGTCTCCTACAGCACCTATTTGTCTTCTATACTTGCCTGGTCCGGGCTGTGCCATTCGGCCTGCCACGGTTTTACCATAGCTTTTGACGGAGTCAAGTGCCCTCTTAGCCCCACCAACAGCCGACTTTCCAATCGCAGCCATGCGATTGCTACCGCTGCTTACGGCCCGCTCAAATGTCTTGGTAGCCGTTGTGACTGCCTTCGAACTTCTCGCGGCTTGCGTGACTGTTTTGAGACCGTTTGCCATACCGACAGCGGTGTCCTTCGCGGCCGTGCCAACGCCTTTCAGTCCACTTGCTAGTTTGGAGCTGCCACCAACAAATCCGCCGCCGGCGACTAGCTCGGTGGTGAAGGCGAAGCCTTTGGCGATGGCTCTGGAGTCGCCTTTGGCAATGCCTTTGACTGTGTCAACGATGCCGCTGCCTACTTGTTTTGCAACACCCAGTGGATCATTACTGATCGCGTTGGCAATGCTGCCGAGCACTTCTTTGGTTTCTGCTAGGTCTCGACGGCTGTCCTGAACCCAAAAGCTGGTACTGTCATCAGAGGCGACGGCGTCGATTGCCAGGTTTGCGCCGAAGTTAACGGTTTTGACACCAAACTCCATGAGCCCGAGAACGCCAGCGCCGATGCCCACAAACGCCGCCGTTAACCAGTTGGTGTCTTCATCAATACTGTCGAGGGCGCGTTGTTTGGCGTTACCCAATCGATCGCCCATGCCTTCGAGCACTGGAGCATGACCGTATAAGTCCATATACACCGTCGGATTCCCATACGCATACAGATACCGGTGTAGGCTTGGTGGTGTATTGCTTTCGCCGAGGTAGGTATCTTCGTTGATGAAGCGCGCGGTGTCGGGGTCGTAGTAGCGTGCCC
>NZ_BMXA01000013.1 GCF_014651515.1 Arenicella chitinivorans | reverse complement strand
GCCGACGGTGTACGAAGAGCGATATTTTTTGAAGCAGGAAAGTGTCTAGGAAACTCAGGCCTTACCAGAAAGCAGAATCGAATTTTATAATAGAACTTTCTGAGTAATATATCTCAACGCTTGTCGATGGCGAAAAGTCATACGCTGACAAACCTCGTTTTTCTATTTCCGCTTCACTTCTTCCGAGCTTTTTACTCAGTAATCCAGCCCATTTGTTTACAAATTCTTTATTCACTCATCATTCCTGATTTCTTGGTAGCACATAGCGCCGTTATAAAAGCAGAAACACCAGGTAGTAGCTAGTGCCGCCATTCTACTGAGCCTTCACAGTGTATTTCACACTGCGGGTTATGCAGCCACGAAATGTATAGAGTGATACCCGCAGTAATTACGCCAGCTAACATAGAATTTTTAGGAGGGGGCCCACACACAATTTTCATATTCCCACGCCCAGAAATCGTGTTCCTCAGATTCAAACAAATACTCAATTCGTAGCTCTGCTTTTAATACCATATATTCCATAGCTCTGGCTTTAGCCACTTCAATACTATTAAAGATATACTGGTCACCATTTACATAAAGCCTACATTTTTGATTCATGACCGCCCGACTCATTTACACATAACGCCTTTGAAACGGGCGCGCGTTTTCTGCGCGTCCGAGGGAACGAAGTGACCGTAAGTTTTCAAACTTGTTAGTTGTCATTCAAGTACTTTCCTCGAAATGACATTAAGCTATAGGTTATAAAGATACAACATAAGGTATTAATTCTAAATTTTCGGAGTGCTTTTATCTCTTCAATAGTAAAGGTTTCGTCAATGGTATATCCCATTAGAAGAATGAAGTGCACGGTGGAAAAAAATATAAGCGCCAAAACAGCTGTAAACAACCATGTTTTGGTGATGATTGGCTGCCCAATTTTCTTAAAGTTCAAGCTCCAAACCAACCCTACTAATACTATCAAGGGTAAATACACGAATGTGAACTGTAACAACTGTTTCATCAGTACAACTAACGCCGTGAACACGGGCGCGGGTACCGCGTCCGAGCGAAGCGGCAGTGTTTTGCCTTGTTATATGCCTTTAAACCAATCATTTGTTTCTTTATCAAAGAGTACGTTACCAAACGGTTTTGGTAACGAATGGCCCGTAAGAATAGATGGAACATTCTTATACGTTTTTTCGTAAATTATTATTGCTTTATCTCTTAAAGATTTCCACTGATAAGACTTTCCAAGAACTCTACAACGAGCCTCAGCAGAAGCGAACTTCATTATCAGGTTTCTTAGTTGTGTCTCTGTACAGTTTTCCAGAAAGCTTTGCCTAAAAACCCTTTGATCGGGAAACATCTTTTTTTGATTAAAAGTCGCTTTAGCCATTGTGCATATAACGCCAAACAAAGGGGCGCGACGACAGGAGCGTCCCGCCGTTAGGCGTACTTTTGATTCTTGTTATTGTGATTTTATTCACTGTAGTCTATTAAAAATTACTATTGATAACCAAACAAGAAAAACAATTGCCAAGCCAAATGTTGAAGCGATTGTTTGATCTTTTGGTTGAAGGTTCCCTCTTGGGTATTTGCCAAGAGTAATTGCAAGTAAGGAAACTCGACCAACATTGAATAATAGAGTTAACCAGATTAACTGCCATAAAAGGAACCTAAATACAGGCTTTGCAAAATCTAGAATTTCATCCATAACTTAATTCACAATAACGCCTTTGCAAGGGGCGCGTTGAAAACGCGTCCCGCGCAGTGAGTGAAACGAACGTAGCAAATTTTGCAAACTTGTTAGATATCATTTCAGTTACTGCCATACTTGTCATTGAAATAATCGAGTGTATAGCCGCTCTCAAGAAAAACCTCCTTGCATTTAATTTTCATGTCGTTGTCTTCAACGATAAGTAAACCACCTTCTTTGCTGATTCTAAGGTTTGTTATTTTCCAGAAAACTAGAGTTTCTATGGCATCGCATTCAATAAAGATTAAATACTTTTCTGACTCAGGGTTAGTAGTATTAATACGATACGTCAACCTATCGTGCGAAGGTGAGAAATCCCACAGCCGTGCGCTTAATCGGTGCAGTTGTTTAAGCGATTCATCATTTAGGCGATTCATTCGATTGCAGTCCAGTTTCTCTGTATATCTAACGCCGCATTCACCGGCTTGTCCGGTGCAATGCTTTGTTAGGCTTGCTTCTCCTCGATTATTTAACTTTCCATCAAAAACTCAAGAAGAGTATTGTTAAAGACCTCAGGCTGATCCATTAGCGGCAAGTGCCCAGCGCTCCGAATACGAGAAAACTGCGCATTTGGCATAACCTTAGCTGTCGCCTCGCCATTTTCTATAGAAAAGAGCTCGTCATCTTCTCCCCAAACAATCAGAGATTCATTTTTTATTTGACGAAGAGCATCCTCGGGTATCTTCGATACCGCCGCACCTTTTCCGTGGCGAAAAGCATTCTTGCCGCCCTTGCTCTTAAGAACTTCTACGGAATAGTGCGCGTGATTGGGATCCCTATTAACAGGATCGAACAATATATAGCGTGAGTAAAATCGATTTGCCAGAGAAGAAGGAATACAATTCAGCCAAAGCATGCCGAAAAAAGAAGCAAAAGAAGGCTGAGCACCGAGTGCTCCAGCATCAACGAGAACAAGCTTGTCGACCATTCTTGGATTATCCAGAACGAATTGGAGTGCAATAGCCCCTCCCTGAGATAAGCCTACAATGTGAGCTTTAGGGATATTGACTGCCAATAAGAAGTCCTTTAGCCATTTGGAAAAATAAACCCGATCGTATGAAGCCTTGGGCTTATCGGATTCACCGTAACCAACTATGTCGGGGGCAATTACGTGAAAGTGCTTTGATAAAGCGCCAATGGACGGATACCAAGTTACCGCCCCAGCTCCGGCTCCATGTAGCAAGACAAGAGGTTGACCAGAGCCTGACGACAAGTAGGCTGTTTCAATCGAACCCGCCATAACATGGCTTTGAGTCACAGACGTTTCGATTTTATCTATTAGAGCTTGTCGGTAGTGCTCTCTAGTCATTTTGCTACAACCCTAAGCAGCTCTGAAAATGCGCTTAACCGTTTTTTTTCGATGGACTCAAACAATGCAACTGAAGAATACTCAAACGAAATTTTTGCCTCTTCAGTAATTTTTTTTCCAGTCTCTGAAAGGGCTACCAGGCTGACTCTGGCATCACGAGGATTGTACGACTTTTCAATAAGACCTATTTTCTCCATTGGATTGAGAAGACGGGTAACGCCGGACGGGCTTAACCCGACTTGCTCCGCAAGATCGCTGCGTCGCATTTTCTGATTGGTAGCGATATACAGCTGATTTAGAACAAGGTACTCTGATAGACCAATACCATGCACTGAAAGCGCGGCGCCTACCCTCTTCTGAATTTTACTTTGCAGGCTGATGATACTTATCACCAAATCAGCTTCTAAATTTTCTGACACAGACACCTCTTTGCTTAATGCTTGAGCGCGCAAACATAAATCAAAATACTTGCCAAGTCAAACACTACACAACTATATGACTATAGAGACCGATGCCTAACGCCATTGCAAGGGGCGGAGCGAAGCGACGTCCCGCGCAGTGAGTGAAACGAGCGCAGCATTTTTTGCAATCTTGTTATGTTTCATTTCTCGGTTTCAAAACGAGTGAGATGCTCTATTTCTTTTAATTCGATGTGCGTTGTTAACAGATGATAGTTCTCTATTGCTCTTTCAAGCATCTGCCTTGCAGATGCTTTTACACAACCAGAAAGATCACTAACACCATGTTTTGTGGAATTTTTTGCGCCGTTTAGAAGCTCATTAGCGTCTCGATCTGAAAGTTCTTCGTCATTCAAACCTAGAGCGATACTTTTTAAAGCGGCCTTATCAGTTTCAAAACTATGTTTACCGCCAAAAGAGGAAACGTATCTCCCGAATATTTCTTCAGCTGCGCCAGCACAATGCAATGCCGAAAAATAAGACTTTGAATCATAGAAATGATATAGCGCTGACTCTAATAGCTCTGATGCCACTTCATGCTTCTGGTGGGTTTCCATGATTTAGTTCTCGCTAAACATAACGCCAATAACACGGGCGCGGGCGTAGCACGCGTCCGAGCGCTGAAAGCGCTTTGTGTTTGTTCTTGTTATGTGTCTTTTTCATTCGCTTTTTTGGCTTTCAATAATGAGTTTAAACCGGGCAATGACTGACACAGTCAGTGCCAAAAATATTAGAGGCATTAAAAGGTTTCGTTCTTCACAAAGATAGATAGAAAATGCGTGTGGTAGTGCCAAGGCACCCAAGAACCAAACTGGCCAATTCTTACCGAACAAAAGTAGTATGTAGCAAACTATGTTCACAATTGAGATTAACCCGAATACCGCAAAGGCCCACATTGGTGGAGAATACAAAGACAAGTTTGTAAGCGGCGCTTGTCCAAGTAAGCCGTATCTAATTGCAGGTTCCATGTTTAGGCCAGCAGCCAAAATAGCTATGAGCGAAAATATGATTTTTGATGGTTCTAATTTACTCATCTGAATACTCTTCGCACACATAACGCCCAAATTTGCGGGCGGCTGAAGCGAAGCGTAAGACGCTCCGCAAGATTTGTTTGTTAACTGCAATTTATGGACCTAATTTCCAACGCCCATTCTGACAATAGAAATGGTATCTTGTTTGAACTTAATCTTTTAGCAAGTAAATCTATATCCTGTGTCTTTCTTCGCCATACAGCTTTAGAATTTTCAACACCTTCCTGAACGAACTGTTTTGGAATGATTAGATGAGCAATTTCAGCGTAGGGAAATGGTTGCCCCCAAGTGCCACCATCATTCAATCGATCATTTTCTAGTTCTTCCGGGCTTGGAATACCTGAAGTATAATAGCCAGAATCTCTACTTAGGCGCTGGTAAGTCGTCCACGAACACCAACTATTTGAGTGCAATGACGAATACGACCCCTTCCCGAGAGTTTCATTTGCGATTTTGAAAAAGACTTTCCACTCTTCGTCACTCATGTTTTTTGCCAGTTAACGCCCAGAAAAGCTGCTTTGCTCAGCGCAAAAAAAGACTCCGCACGCTGAGTCATGGTGGACTTGCGCAAATTGTGTTTGCAAAGTCGCCTTTTTCGTCTTGTTGTACATTCCCACCTCGATCTTGATGCTTCTTTAAGGAAATTCCTTTTTGCAGACTGGGACCAAACGTTCTGTGCTCAATAACCATCGGATGCGAGCACTGCTTACATAACAATATCACGCGCAATTGCACGCTGCCAATGGCGAACGCTGCCAATTCCATCTCACTCTGCGGATCGAGTTCCCTACGGCATTGATTACGCCTGCGCCGACTGGCTCCTGCGTACAAGCCGAAGTGGCGAACCGTGTGTGTACCCACCACGGGCACATGCTCTAACCAGCGATCAAGAAACTCCATCGGTCTCTCCGAGCGCGTCTTGATGCGCCCATCGCGATGATCACGATATCGAAACTCAATGGCCCGCGCATCCAGGCGCGTGATTTGCGCACCACGAATCGGGCCGCCTTTGATGTAGCGCGACAGATACAACATCACGCCTTTGCCATGCTCATACCGGGTTTGCACACGCACGTTCCACCTCACCCCGTACGCTTGGCGAATCCGCTTTAACACACTCCCCACTGACTCGCTCGGCGGCAACACCAAGTGGCCGCTGCGTAACTCGGCTTTCAACGCCGCCTGGACCTTGGCGCGATACACCTCACGCAATACCCGACCGGGGGCTAAATACTCACCGCTCTCGGTCCACTTACCGGCTCCAGATAACCCGCCAGCGGTCACCAGACAGTGAATGTGCGGATGCAGATTCAACTGGCGACCCCACGTGTGCAGTGACGCGATAATCCCCGGCTGATACCCGCCAAAACGTGTGCTTCCCAATACCGACATTAAGGTCTCGCGCGATGACTTGAACAGTAGCTTACCCAGCCATTCTCGGTTGTACTTCCACAACACTCGATACACCGAAGGCAAAGTGAACACCACATGAAAATGCGGACAATCGAGTAGTCGGCGTTGCTGCGATTCAACCCACTGATGTTGCGCACGATTCGAACAACCCCGGCAACTTCGATGATGACACGAGTGCGCGACGTCAATGGCCCCATGCCCGGACTCACACGCATACCGCGTGTGCCCATAGCGCTCGGTTCGACAACCAACGATCGCCTCGATCGCTCGACGTTGATGCACCGGTAGTTTGCGTGCGCGCAGCTCCGGCTCGTAGTGACTTAATAGCTTTTGTAATACGTGGTTCTGGGACATGTCCTTGTCTCCGTTTTAATCCTCTTAAATCAACCGCCTCCGCGTAGCGGATATGTACAACGCCAATAACATGGGCGGATGCGTAGCAGACGTCCGAGCGCTGAAGGCGCTTTTGTGTTTATTCT
>NZ_BMXA01000012.1 GCF_014651515.1 Arenicella chitinivorans | reverse complement strand
ATTGCGACTGTCGTACCGGAACGTGGTGAGCGCAGGCACGCTTTGGGTGTTGTCGGTTTTGGTGAGCATGTTGCCGTTGGCATCGTAGGTGTAGTCGATGCTGTTATTATCTGGATCCAGATTATCGGTAATGCTGGTTAGACGGTTGTTCCCATCGTACGCAGACGTGCGGTCTTTGATGGTGGTGGTGACACCGCCAACGGTTTGCTTCTCGACCTCGGTGACGCGATTGTAGTTAAAGTCGAAGGTGTAATCCGCAGTGTGTACATCGCCGGTTTCCTGATCGGTGATGACGTAGCCGGTCATGCGGTCCGCATTGTCGTACTCGTAGGAGGTGGTCTGAATCTTACGTTCCGCAAACCCGTTCTGCGTCTCGGTTTGCAGCACGCGGTTGCTGTTCAGATCATAGTCGTAATCAAAGCGTGAGATCAGCTCAACGGTGTTGCCCGACACACGTTCGTTAATGGCCGACACGGTGCGATCTGCCGCATCGTAATCGTAGCGCGTGATGGTGCCATTCGGGTATTCGACCTGCGCTTGCTTGCTGTCTGCCGTGTAAGTGTAGGTGCTGGTGCCGTTCTCAGTGGTCGCAGTGCGCAGGCGATTACGGTTGTCGTAGGTGTAGCTGGTGCTGCCACCGACGGAGGTGACTTGGGTGCGGTTGCCGTTGTCGCTTGTATCACTATAATTTGGCTAATTTATTCGGATAGGAGAACTGTTGTCGTGTTCATTACTTTGGAGCAGTTTGTGGGAAGCTTAATAAAGAGATTGAACAAAGCAACTCTATGTCAGAAACGGGGTCTGACCTAAAGTGTTTACGATATCGAAGATGATCTGGACACTCTTCAAGTTTTCGCTTTCCTCCATGAAAAATCTCACATCGTAGCCTATAAATTAAAGAAAATTTTTCTTCCCATTGGTCGCCGCTGTCTAATGACCTCACTCCTTCCAAGATGCTACTCTCAACTCGACCTTTCACACCAAAAAGAGCATCTAGTGCTAAGAAATAATAGATAAAGGCTTTGTCACCCGACTCATTTAAAGCAAGATTGATATGACTTGCTCCCAAGTACTTTCTCTCTTTTTGATTCTCAGAAAGCTTGGCTGTATTTGTATACCAATCAACTATTGAGCGTGCTATTTGCTCTGAAAGCGTAAACTCTCCCGAATCTAATTCAGGTATGAGCGGCTCTATAACAGATCCGCTCGAACATTCATTGGATTGGCCTAGATTAGCAAATTGAATTAGTACTCCATCATCAGTGGTTTGAGTCGTATGTAACGACGATGTTCGTACTCTGACCTGTGAATACATGACAGCAACGAATTGCCTGATCACTCGATCGCAACTCTCCACGACAGAGTCAAATGTACCTTCAGTATTTATCAACAGATACGATCCAGAATTATCCTCTGCCAGAGCTCTAATCGTATGACTGAAGACACTAACCTCCTCCTTAAAATTTTGAGGTGCAATTCCAGCCTCTTGCAGCTTGGAAATAGCCAAGTTGTCGCCATGACTGACCAGATAGATATTATTTTCTGGTAGGCAAATTAAGGGTGATGTAACGCCTGGCAGAAAATATACAGCTGTTACTTTCTGTAAACTCCTATTCAGAATTGACTGAGCTTCATCAAGAATGCGCATCGCCAACAGAGTATGTTTACCGCTACGTGCGGCGTTAAACAAGGTTTTTGGCCTTGGCGGAACATAATAATCAATAAATAAATCCTGATCTAAGCAAACTAGTTGCAACGCCTCTTCAATCGATCGAATGATTTCGTTCTCAACACGAAAAACGCTGTCAGAATAGTTTTCGTTTAAAAACCAAGCCAATCTCTGGATTGCATCAAGATATTCATGCCCGAACCACCAAGTGAGTCGGCAGCTTGTGAACCCAAATACCCCGGGGCGTCCAGCATCAAAATCACAATAACCTACAGAGTGTCTTGGCTCCGAAAGATAGACGCACTTTAATACCGATAGAATTAAACCGTGTGCTTTTGCATCGCTCAAACTATATACCTGAATCTAAAGTACCGGAGTATCGAGTTGATTGGGCGGATAATATCTAGAAATGGAAAAACTTGATCGATATTCCGCACCTGCGTGGCAGGCGCCTGCTTAAAAAGCATCTCTTTTAGGGCTAGAGGGTCACTATATTGCGAAGGCTTCAATCAACTCACTCACGGTTGTTGCCTCATCAATCCTTGCTTTTAAATAGTCTAGGTCTAATGCTTGCCACACGCTGAAATTGCGCTCAAAGTCTTTCTTGATGAGGTTCTTTAAATCACTTAGCTCTACTGAACCTTGCTCCTCGATTTTCCATGAAATTGCGTACTGCTTGAGCGAAATCAAACCGAGAATTACAGGCCAAATACCTAATTTAGGTTCGAACTTGGGGTCGTACAAGTTATATCGAACTCCGATAGAATCCACGACAAAGTATTCTTCCATATTTGAAAGGCTTTTCAAGCTATGAGGTGTACAGCTAAATAGATCAAGCTCATTAAAATAAATTGTCATTGAGCAGTTCGGACTACCAAAACGAAATACGGGAAACTCGAACATTTCTTAGGCATAGTGAGCGAGATATTCGGTGAAGGATTGCCATTTTAATTTATCTGGCTTGCCATTTAATTCATCCAATAATAATTCGACTGCCCCCGACCTACTACTTTCCTCACAATGTAGAAAAAAATGCCCCCCTCCGCCATAAGCTCCAACTATTACCGTATTTGCAGGCCTCGGTGTAAAAAATGTTGGAACCTCACCGTTCCTATCATATAAAGTAAAAAATAGCATTGAGTAATATTCATCATAGTCTGGATCACAGCCTAAACCAAGAATATCTGGACCATCAGAAGCAAGGTAACCGTACTTCATAAGAAAATACTTATAATCAGCTGGAAATGTCACACTCAGCTTCTTCTCAACAGATTTCAACTCCAACTCATCTACGCCCTTGCCAACCTCTACTGTTGAATACTTGTGTTTCAAGTCATCAATAATTTTATCTATTTGCTTCATTGGCAATTTCTCCGATCCGAGTTCGCAGTCAAAACGCGAGATCAGCTCAACGGAGTTCCCCACCACACGTTCGTTAATAGCCGACACGGTGCGATCCGCTGCATCGTAATCGCGTGCCATTCGGGCTTGCGACCTGCGCTTGTTTGCTGTGGAAATTCTAGGTTTATTGTGTTTAGATATGTGAATACATCCTCAAGCACGAAGCGTTCTAATGAGCATCTATTTTGACTTTAGCAAATTCAAGTGCCCACATTGTTCAAACTACATAGATGTTAGTTCACAACAGGACTTCGCGACACGATTCTCGAAGCGCAATCCCATTACCTGTCCAAATTGTAAGAAGTCGAGCACATGGGCTAAAATCCCTCACCGCATAGCTAATTATTCTCTTTGGGCCGCTTTTCTATCCTTCCCGTTGGCATTCTTCGGGTTATATTCATTTCAGGTAGGAATACTTGTCCTATCTGGCTGCCTATTGACTAGTTGCATTGGGATTGCCTTACAAAGGTTGATCCCGCTATAAAAATCTACGTGATTTCTAATTAGCCAAACGAAGACGCATTATTAAGAGCACAACGATCATATATAAGCGTTTCTCGCTCCTTGTGAGTCACATGATTAAAGTAGGTTTTCAACTTCTCTGATATATGCTCCTAAATAATTCAGAAACTGATCATCATCCTCCAGCATGAATGAGGGTCCTTCATCGAGACCACAACGTATCTCAATTAAAGACTTTGTCTCACTATCTTGAGCTTTTCAATTTAATCAAAATCGCAAATGAGCTGCTCTACAGACATTGCATGCGGACCAACATTTATTGCTAACTCTACTCGATCAAGAAATAACAAAGATTTGAGACCGCCCCAAAAATGAAAATCGTCAAGCGGCCATTCAACTCCTAATTTATCACTCCCCGTCACCCTCCTTACCCTCTTAAGTAGTTCACTCAAGTATATACTTCCCATATTGGCAATTCTTTCAATACTGCAACGTCATTCTGTCTCCCCGACCTCGAGAAAATTGATATTCTCACATTTATACCGAGTCAGTACTTCTTTCGCCATATCCGTACATAGTATCCAATTAGGAAACTCCCTTACTCTAAACAATGAGTTCGCACCAAGCTCTTCCTTGTCGACAAAAAGCCCCTTATCTTTTTCTCTCGGTTTTCTGGTGTAAATAATTTCATTTGAGCGTGAGCAGTATTTCGCATCAACACACTCTACTCCTTCAAGAATCAAACTCCCTTCTGAGCTTGATATCGTTGACTTTTGTAAATCGGCATTACATGAATGTGAAACCCATAGCTCACAAAAGCTCTCTTCAACCAGATCGAGGCTCCTCACCAAATCATTGCTCGATTTAGAATTCAAAAACTCAACCTTTGAAAAACCAATTCCTTCAATTTGGTCCACCAACTTTTTACCAACATTTGTTTTAGAAAATAAGTCCCGGCCGAGACCGCACAGATATATATCGCTTAGCTCAGCAATAACCAAATTATCTTTGATTCCATTTTCTATCCACTCGAGTATGAGAGGCGCAACTCGTACATCAGGAGAAAATTCATTCGTTTTACTTGAACACCAGGCACCGTGACTAAGTGCCGTGATACCGATGATGTCGACTTTCTGAAATAACCTCCAAATCTTCATGGTCCCCCAGCAACAAGTGCTCCGAGCAGTATAGTTTTATCGATTATAGTTAAGTATATCGATTCGACCCTTATCAATCATTTCAAAGAACTTTGACCAACCTTCTTTTTGAATAAACTCAGCCTCACTGCTTAGTGTTGGTATTAGCTCTACAAAAACCGTAGTTTCATCATTCTCAAAGAAAGAGAACTCCTCTGGAAAAAAGGCTGGATAACTACACAGCAGGCTAGTCAAATTAGTCCCTTCTTCGGGGAATAGAGCACCTTTGGGGCCTAAAACCTGGCCACGAGAAACAGCTTTGTGTTGACCGAGCATTATCTTTGCCACTGAGAAGATCACTTTTTCAATTCCAAAATCTGCATATGCATTGTCAACTGTAAGCAAAATCTCTTGCCTGATACTCTTACCACTCCGTTGTTGTAATAAATGGCCACTTAATCCAATAGAAATAAATGTAGTCAAACCATCATCGGGAACATTATCGAATCTGGCAACACTAACTTTCAAAGAACTCTCTTTATATAGACTGTCTGGCTCTTCGCCGCAGAAAGTATCAATATGATGACGTAAGAATTCGCTATGCGGCTTGCTCATAAATAAACCTATAATTGATTGTCTCTTCTATTACATGATACACAACGCAGAATTGTATTATTTAAATCATTGTAGGCGTCTCTATATTCACTCGGCGTAGCACCCCTCATATGGAGTCCTCGCCTTATCGTTTCCCATTTAATTACATGTTCAACGTCCCACCCGTCAGGAGTATTTCTTAGCTCACCTAGATGTGGATTTCCAAAGACATCTCCGCCACAGTCTGGACATGCTTTTGAGTTCGGTTTGCTTCCATAGGATGCATTATCCCATGAATTAGTCACTGTAGTTTTTCGAGTATAAGGCCGCCGCTTAGAATATAGACCACTCTTGGACACTACTACTTTTGTGGCATTTGACTGGTAAACTCCCCCACCAGCTCTACGCCAACGAACGTTACCATCCACCTTATTTCTTATCAACAAGTTTCCAGCTGTTGACCTTCGAGTGGCATGTCCTACCCCGCTGTCTCTATACCCGCTGTTCTCGCGCGCCTTCTTGCTTGCGGCAATATTCGCTTTGACACGAGCCGTCATAGACGGTGCTTTGACTGGATGGCTGTACGGCATTCCAGCTTCCGCGTCAGCGGTTGCTCCTAAACTATTACCTCGTTGCTGCTTGGGTCCAGATTTACTTTCGCTTGTGACCTTCTGAGACAAACGCATGCTCACGCCATGCGTGGCGATTCCCACGGTTGCAGAAATGGCTACCTGTTTTGCATCGAAATTCTCTTGCCCCAGCCGTCCATCTGTCGCCTGATATGTCAATACTTGACCAGCTTGGACTGTTGCGTCATCGATTGCGGAACCAGTTCCAGCACCGGCAAGCTTGGCTGTAACACCTCCACCTAGCTTCGATGCCACACGACTGCCTACACCACCGCCAGCAATAGCCGCCACTGTGGTTGTTCCCATGTCGGCCAAAGTAGAACCATGGAATTCTGATTCGCTGATAATTCCACGATCATACTTATGACGCCGATCATCCTGCCTCTTCAAGAATCCTAGCGACGCGAAGTTCCAAACTTCATAAGCGGTCGACTTAGCGGCATATTTGACGGCATCCATAAAACCAGTCTTACCAGCTGCTATATCCCGGTCGACTGATGCATCGTCAATACCCATTATCTCCCGATTAGTCGCATGCCCGTCTGGATCAAAGTTAGCCGTCGGATTCCCATACGCATACAAATACCGGTGCAGGCTCGGTGGTGTATTGCTTTCGCCGAGGTAGGTGTCTTCGTTGATGAAGCGCGCGGTGTCGGGGTCGTAGTAACGTGCCCCAAAATAAATTAGGCCGGTGTTTTCGTCGTGTTCCTGGCCGGTGAAGACTTGGCGGTTGGGGCTGCTGCCCTCTTGCGCGGTGATGTGGCCCCACACGTCGGTGCGGTAGCTCGCTTGAATCTCGCCCGCCACGTTGGTGAGGTTGGCGGTGGTGCGCAGTGCGCTGTAGTGATAATAGTGTTCGTCGGTGGCGGTGTTGAGGCTCAGCAGGCGGTCGCTGTAGCGGTAGTGCGCGAGCAGTGTGTTGGTGCCGAGTGTGCGCTCTTCCAGAATGGATTTGCCATCGTACAGGTATTCGATGTCGCCACGTTCACTGTCGAGGTGGCGTACACGCATGCCGAGCGCGTTGTAGTCGTAGAGGCCGCGTGATTCCTCGTTCTCTGGTGGCCCACGAATGACTTGGGTGAGCTGATTGCGACTGTCATACCGGAACGTGGTCAGCGCAGGCACGCTCTGGGTGTTGTCGGTTTTGGTGAGCGTGTTGCCGTTGGCATCGTAGGTGTAGTCGATGCTGTTGTTGTCGGGGTCTGAGCTGTCTAGGGCTAAGTTGTCGGTAATGCTGGTTAGACGGTTGTTTCCATCGTAGGCAGACGTGCGGTCTTTGATGGTGGTGGTGACACCGCCAACGGTTTGCTTTTCGACCTCGGTGACGCGGTTGTAGTTAAAGTCGAAAGTGTAATCCGCGGTGTGTACATCGCCGGTTTCCTGATCGGTGATGACGTAGCCGGTCATGCGGTCCGCGTTGTCGTACTCGTAGGAGGTGGTCTGAATCTTACGTTCCGCAAAGCCATTTTGAGTCTCGGTCTGCAGCACGCGGTTGCTGTTCAGGTCATAGTCGTAATCAAAGCGTGAGATCAGCTCAACGGTGTTGCCCACCACACGTTCGTTGATTGCCGACACGGTGCGATCCGCCGCATCGTAATCGTAGCGCGTGATGGTGCCATTGGGGTATTCGACCTGCGCTTGCTTGCTGTCTGCCGTGTAAGTGTAGGTGCTGGTGCCGTTCTCAGTGGTCGCGGTGCGCAGGCGATTACGGTTGTCATAAGTGTAGCTGGTGCTGCCACCGACGGAGGTGACTTGGGTGCGGTTACCGTTGTCGTCATACTGGTAGCTGATGAGGTGCCCGCGTTGTGTGTCCTGCGTTAGGCGATCGAGCAAATCGAAGGTGCGCACAGACACGTCAGTAACGCCGCCACCAGAGCCATTCTTATGATGGGTGTCCTTTTATATTCTTTACTCTAGGCTGAGGCATCTATATCTACGACCGTATCGTGTCATGCGAGGCCTTCGCTCGTCTTGAATCTGAAAATTGCTGCCTAATACCCCAACCCAGCAATTAAGTGCTACAAAGCAGCATGATCAATCTCGCGCGCAAAGTTGGGACTGGCGGCATGTTTTGAAGTCATTCTTACGATGGGTGTCGTTTTATACTTTTCTCCTTCTCTTTTTTAATCCTTCTATAACTGCTTGGGCGAGCGGTTTATATGCTTGAGCAAATGGTTTGTCACAATACTCAATATACTCTGATGACACCTTATCAAATTCACCCCAATTCGATTCCAATGCATATGCGCTCAAAAGAACCAAGGTTCTAGTATGCCGATCTGAAGTTATCCACAATTTGGGATCTGCCTGTTCAAAAGAAGCAACTAAATTTTCCACGGAATAAAATTCTTCAAAAAATGGAAGCACATCGTCGTTAATCGCTTTTGCATATATAGTCGCAACCTCTTCCAGTCTATTCTCATCCACATGAAAGCTCTGAGTTAATGCCTTATCAGAGAAAAGAGAGTCACAATTTAAAGCCAGTGTCGGATTAGTCTTTCTATCCTTTGCGCTCAAAAACGGATGAAAATGTGCGTATTGATCTTCTAAAACGTTAAGGCGGACATGTGCATGCATAGCGAGCTTAAACCTATTAGGCTCAGAAGTTGGCAGTAAATCTATTGCAATCACTTGAGTTCCATCCTTCAGCTTTTTGACGAGAGCAAATCTAGATTTAACATATTTAAAGCCATCGTCGAGCAATGAATCTAACGACTGCCCAAGTTTATGAACCATGTCTTCCATCTGATCACCTGTTTAAATTTGAAGCGTTAACCTCGTAGGTCTTTATACCACCAGTTGGCGTCCCAGTTGAAATACCAGCAGCTCTTGCTCTTCGCCCCGAAAATGTAGTAGCAGAAGCAGGATCAGCTATAAGGGAGTCTTTAGCAAGTTGACTGGGGTCTTTCGGGGGTCTTTCGGAGGTCTTTCGGGGACACCCATCATTACCATCTTGCCATAAACCCGCTTCCCTGACAGAATAAAGTCATTCAAGGATGAATAAACAAGGATGGTTATGACCTTACCAAGAAGCACTCTTGTGTCGCTGGCCGATACACCGTATTACCACTGCGTAGCGCGTTGCGTTCGGCGCGCTTATCTATGTGGTGTCGATCGATACTCAGGCATTAGCTATGAACATCGGCGTCAATGGCTCGAAGATAAGTTGCATGACACCGCGGACGCGTTCGCTATTAAAATGTGTGCCTACGCGGTGATGAGTAATCACTATCATGTGGTATTATGAGTCCAACCCGAGTTGTCCGAGGCGTGGTCGGACCGTGAGGTGATCCGTCGCTGGCATTCATTGTTCTCGGGTAATATGCTCTCGCAACGCTTTATGAACGGGGATGCGCTAGAGCCAGTGCTTTATCAACGTTTGTTGGAAGACGTCGAAACGTGGCGCTCTAGGCTGTGCGATATCTCGTGGTATATGCGCATCGTGAATGAATTCATTGCGCGTGAGGCGAACAAAGAAGACAGCTGCACCGGCCGGTTTTGGGAGGGGCGATTCAAAAGCCAGGCGTTACTGGATGAGCGCGCGTTGTTGTCGTGCATGGCGTACGTTGATCTCAACCCGATTCGCGCCAAGATGGCGAAAACGCCTGAAACATCGAATCACACCAGTATCAAAGCCAGAATTGATTCACTCAATACCCAGACTAACAGCCAAAGGAATCTAGAAGACTTCACCGGCATCAGCGTCGATACAAACGGACTGCCATTCAAGTTAGCCGACTACATCGAACTTATCGACTGGACGGGCCGAATTATGAGACAAGATAAACGTGGCGCTATTGCCGCGGAGCTGCCGTCTATCCTAGAGCGACTCGGTCTGAGTACTGATGCCTGACAAGTGCTCACGACTGAATTTGAGACCCAGTTCCAGCATTGGGTCGGTTCAGAGCACATCGTCAGGCAGGTATGTTCCGACAAACACTATCAACGAATCCCGTCTACGGTTAATCATCGCCAGCTGCTAGGCTGAGGCATCTACAAATAATCGACCGGATCGCGTCATGCGAGGCCTTCGTTCGTCTTGAAACTGGAATGTGTTGCCTAAAACCCCATCCCTGCTACTTAGGCGTGAATTTTAAACAAAACAAAGCGATCAATCTCGCGCGCAAAATTGGGACTGGCGGCATGTTTTCAAGTCATTCTTATGATGGGTGATTCTTATGATGGGTGTCCTTTTTGTGTGTTTTATTCTTATGATGGGTGTCCTTTTTGTGTGTTTTTGTGTGTGTTTGTGTGTGTGTTCATATATGTCCTTTTATACTTTTTGGGGTTAAGATTTAGGATAGCTGACTTTCAACAATCTCAACTCGTGTTGCCCAAGCTTTTGAGATTGACCCGACACTACTTAACAAATCCATCGCTCCCTTACTATCTCCGAGAAAGCTCCTGACGATTGCTAAGTAAACTTTTTCTATTGGCAACAAATTTGTATCCAAAGATGAATAAAAGTCATTGATTTTTTCGTAGCTTAGTAGACTTTCAACAAAAGGAATACAATTATTCTCTAGTACCGTTGAGATTTGAATACCCAACTCATCAAGGTTTGTATCTTCTGAGCAGGTCCACCAATGATCTGTGGAATCCATTGAAAATCCACCAAACAATTGGCCAACTCTAAACCTCGGAAAACACGCATCTTCTTTAATGAAATTGGGAGGATCTTTCCGCCAGCAAACCCGCCAAATAGCCGGAGAATATACCCCTAAGTTAATTGTGAAACTCTCTTCTTTCTTGTCACTGTAACTACTTAACTGAAAATCGATAACCCGGACGTAAGTGTCTTCGGTTTTATTCCAAGTCATCTCTTTTTTTCTATAACCATGCTGCCTTAAGAGCGGGGCAACATGGGTTTTAATTAAATCATTCAGCATACTTCAACGTCTATGGATCATAATAAATAACACGACCGTTTTTACCTGTTGCTTCTTTATATTTTTTTATTTGTCCCTCACCTTGCCGTCTTCCAGTCGGTGTATTCGGTTTCAACTCGACTGGTCGACCACTCGGTGTTAAGGCATCAGGTCTTAATATTTCGCCGTTCGGTCCGGTGATAGTTTTTTCTGACTTCCACCCTGGTTTTTGTTTAACTTTTTCTGCAAATTCTTTATGAGCCTCTCTACCTCTAGTAGCCGCGGCTTTTACTTTGGGGTTATTCATCCCCTTTCCAGTACTACTATGAATTTGCGGATCACGATAGTTTACTTTGGGCTTATAAAAACCTCCACCATTATCCCCAGTGTTTCCTCTTCTAAAATTTTTATACTGATCAGGACTAACCTTTTCGTCTGAGGACATTCCTTTCTTTCGCTTGTACGCTTTAAAGCCGTCAGCACGTTTTCTCAAGTCTGGATCGATTCCCTTATCATCTCTATTTGCCGACTTTCTCTTTTCCTCAACCCTGTTCGTGCCCTTACTAGGCCCGGCATCCTTCGCTTTCGTCAGCGACTCTTGGCTTTTCGCGTCTTGTTTCTTGGCGTCGACGGTTTCTCGAGATTTCTTCTGACTTCCTCGCGTGTTTACGGTTGGTTTTGGCGTGTAGCTTGTTGCAGCGTCTTCGACATTATCCGCTTTGTTGGCCTTTCTAGCTTTATCGGCTTGTTTCTTACGCGTGTTGACGGTTTTGACCGCATCAGCGACGTCGGCTGCGCGTTTTACGTTTTTAGCCTTGCCGTATGTGTTGCCGGTCACGAGGTTCCCGGCAAAGTTCGTCAGGAAGCCCTTACCGACGCTTTCTGCCGAGGTCGTTGACTCTTGTCCTGTTGCGGCGTTAATCGTTTCGTCAATTGCCACATCGACCGCTGTATCTACGGCCGAGTTAGCTGCGGTTGCAGCGACATAGGCAATGACGGCAAACCAGACGATGTGGCCGTCAGGGTCGATATACACCGTCGGATTCCCATACGCATACAAATACCGATGCAGGCTTGGCGGTGTGTTGCTTTCGCCGAGGTAGGTATCTTCGTTGATGAAGCGCGCGGTGTCGGGGTCGTAGTAGCGTGCCC
>NZ_BMXA01000011.1 GCF_014651515.1 Arenicella chitinivorans | reverse complement strand
GAGTGCTTTCAGTTCGAATTCAGAAAGACTAGCCCAAAAATACTTTTTATAAAGAAGTGGGGCTTTATAGTTGGAGTATCTACTATCAACAGCAATCATATATACCTAACGCCGCAAGAAGGGGCGCAGTTTACTGCGTCCCTTTACTTGCTTTGTTAGCTGAATTTTCCTGCAACAACCTGGATAACGCATGGTTTAGTTCTGCCTCATCTTTAAGCGCCTGCCCCAGTCTTTCGGATAGCTCTCCAAGTATCACTCGGACGCTACTAGCGACCTCTAAGCAATATTCATCAGTTTGATTATGAAGCCCTTCACTCAGCGCTGAATGCAATAGTGTTAGTGGATTGTGGCCATTAATAAGAAGAGCTTGTGGCAATGAATCCTTGACCGAGCTTAGTGCTTTGCTAAATTGTGTCTCTCCCTTTGCTTCTTTGAGGGCAGAAATACTTTCAGCAGGGGCTGATATCTTTTCAGACACCTTAATAATCTCATCAAGAATCCTGTTTTTTTGATTCTCTACGACTCTCCGATAGTAAACAAATGCCCCAATACCCAAACCCTGGTTCTCACACCGCCTACCTTTAAGAAAGGTATCTCGGTCTGGGCCAATAAGTTTTATTAATTTGGATGGTGTCGGTGGCCCATAAAGGGGGCGTTCACCAAACTTGTAGCATGAACCAATACCCTCACCGCCCTGTCTTTTAAAAGCTAATGAGAATGTCTTTTCGGTCTGCCTACAATTTGAGCAAATGTAAGAGATATATTCGAAAGAGAAATCTTCAGAAACAGAAATCGAGTTTCTTGTGGTGCAACGAAAAAAACGAGTTCCGTTGCAACTATCGTTTGGACAGTGCAACTGAATTTCCGGTTTAGCTAAAGTGTAACCAGATATTCCACCACTTTGATAGTAAGTGGCTTCAACGAGATCATTTATTTCCGTCAAAGATGACGGTGGTGTGTTTTCTAGAAATTCAGCGAAGGTTACAGCTTCATGCCCTTCTTGAATCTCTTTTTTATTTTCACTCATTCTGCTTGTCTCAATTTTTTCAGCTAACGCCTAGCAAAGAGGCGCGAAGTCGTGAGCGTCCCGCCGCAGGCGCACTTTTGTGCCTTGTTATATGTTCTCATTTATTTCACTCGCAAAGCTTTCTATGCAGCTTTTACATATCGAGGCTTTAGTTCCTTTAATAAGCATTTCTAGACCAGATGACTTTTCGCAGAAAGAGCATTCATCTTTCCACCATTCTGAAGTAGGATCAACTTCATATTCATCACGGAGATAGTTTGAAACTTCATCCTCCGTAAAAGGTGACGGCTTCCACTTATCAGATATACCTTTATATCCTTTTTCAGCCTTTAATTTTGCTTCATGCAGTGAAGCAAAATTAATTACACCTACTGTCTCTAAAGACGAATTACAGAACATCAATAAATATTCATCTTGATTCGAGTATGGTTGAGCAATAATCAAATATGGCTGTTCTCCAACTCGTATAAACTCTCCATCAGAGCTTCCTACATGCAAATTAATTCGATCGGTAAACTCAACATCAGAACTCGTATCCGCATAGAGTAAGAGCTTGCATGAATCTATCACTGGGGGAAGATTTTCAATCATAGTATTAATGCATATAACGCCGGTGGCAAGGGCGAGCGAAAGCGAGTCCCGCGGCGATAGCCGCGAATTGGCCACCCTTGTTATACGCTTTTTTCACCTTAGTTCTTGCCTAGCTAGCTGCGATAGATGTGGCTTTAGCACTTTTTTAACACCAATTTGAGATGCATGCTCAAGAAAACATGTAGATACCGCATTTTCTACCAGACCGCCAGCAGCAACACTTTTGTTTATTAATTCTGAGAGCAATCTAACTGTTTTCATCTCAGCTTGGACCAACTCCTTTGACGCCGTATAGCTAAAACACCTCCAGACATGATGATGATTTAGCTCCTCTCGATATTCGAACTCTTCTGGCTCTTCTTCCACCAACTCCTCTGCGAAAAATGGAAATAACGAGATTAAACTGTTCTTTAACTCTTCAGCACTTTCCATCAGATGACCATATAACGCCGTTAAAACGGGCGCGCGTTTTCTGCGCGTCCGAGCACACGTAGTGTGCGGTAGTTCTTGACCTTGTTAAGTGTCTTAAATCGTAGCGATATAATAAATGGCATGATCATTGTCTTTTGCTGTGAGTAAATAATGCTCTCTACCTGTTGGCCCTTCGCCAACCAGATATAACTGAAATTCAGCACTTTTAGAAAATACTTCAGGGAATTTGTTCGTCAATAACGTAGGCATTGATTGATATTCATATTCTTTTTTCTCAAACGAATATGAACTTACTTGGGCTAACCAGTCTTGATCTTCTTTAGCGTTAATAAGCCACGAATATTCTTTTCTAAACAGATTATCAGAGACTTCAGAGTTCGAAGCTAAAACAATTACATTCTCTGATGGTTGCTTAAATGCAGAATCATGAAAAGAGTCAAACTTTCCATTACATGAACAAAGTAAGAATGCGGAGAAAACAATAAGGAGTTTAGCCATGTACACTTAACGCCGTGAACACGGGCGCCCGCGGAGTGGGCGTCCGAGTGAGCGTAGCGAATGGCAGTGTTTTGCCTTGTTATATGCTTGTTTCGAAATTTTATGCATATCTGCCAAATATGATTCTTTTACCTTTTTTATAGAGGTAAATTCTCATAATTAAATGAAGGGAGGCAGTTACGACTGGAACGTAATAATAAGGCCATTTAATACCTAAGAGGTAAGAGACGCTGCCGAGAAGTAAGAAGAAGTAGAACCCATTAATTAATACGATCTCTAACGCGACAAAGAACCAAAACCTAAATTCAACAAAAATCGATTTCATGAATGCATATAACGCCCTTAAAACGGGCGCGCGTCTTCTGCGCGTCCGAATGAACGTAGTGAATGTAAGTTTTTAAGCTTGTTAACTCTCATTCTTGAAAGATAATGCAAACATTAATAGGCCTCCACAGGCAACCAACATAAACATGCTACTTGCCATTGGCAAATAGTATGTAAACCATGCCAATACCCCGCTCTGACCACCACCATCCGTTGAAAGAAAATACATCATTAGCGGAACATATGAAAACAAGCTAAAAACATAGCCAAACAACATCATAATCCTACCAGGCCGCTGACTATTTTTAAAAATCAAAATTAGAGCAACCAGTATCACTACTGATGCTAGAATCTCGATTATCAAACTGGAATAGCTCAAAGCCAATGGAATTTCTAACAGTTCTTCAATGTCGTTTTCGATGTTTATCGTATCCATTATCTAGGTAGAGTTAACGCCTCAAACACGGGCGCGCGTCTTTTGCGCGTCCAAGCGAACGTAGTGAGTGATAGTGTTTTGACTTGTTAGTTGTTCGCCGTGACACCCAAATTAGTAGTGCCCCAAAAACCAAAATAACAACTCCAGAAAATAGCATTTCAATTGATTCTTTCTCTGTCACTATTTCATCTAAATATAGATGATATTCACCTGGTATCGCAGTGCCCTCTTTTATCAAAAGGTATTGCGGTATCAAATAAGTACCTAAAGCAAGTATTGACCAGCCTGATAAAAACCAACCGATAATTCCCATCAACTTTTTTATACCAGCCATTAATACAACTAACGCCTCTGGCATGGGCACGAACGTAGTGAGTGTCCGAGCACCGAAGGTGCGGTTTTATGGCCAGCCTTGTTAATTATCTTTCTCATACTTCTCTTTGTGTTCAAAGTAAAATTTCTTGGACTTTTCCCAAAACGCTCTCTCAGCGATCTCAGATCTTTTAGCAATTTTTTCTTTCACGGGTAAATCTGCGTTACCTTGTTCGAGGATTGTAATTTCTACGCGATCACCAACCGATAATATTTTTTGAGGAGCCCAATCATAATGAGTTCCTTGGTCTTCTTCGTTTCTGGCGCTAAGACCACCAACAGTAAGCATGAGGTCTGACTTTTGTTTTTCAGTATTTGTGCCCACAGATTCCGAACCCAATACACCAGAAGCCCCGACGATCGCACTTAAAACACACAAGTCTTCCCTGCCTGCAATTGTTATTTTTTCTCCATTTAACTCGACTTTAAAAACGATCATGAATCCTCCGTGTAATTAACGCCGGTAGCAAAGGCGAGCGCTAGCGAGTCCAGCCCGCGCTTTTATGCGGGCGATTTTGCCTACCCTTGTTAAATGTATGACCACACCGCACCTATGATAAGTAGAACAATTATTGCTGCCTGAATCTTGTTGGCCTTACTTTGCTCAGCTCTAGCTTCAGGCGTATCAGTTACTCCCTCTTGATGATCAAAGCCACCTTCATCAAGATCCTCATTGAATATGATGAGACCATTAACTAAAACAGCAATCACTACCAGCAACGTTGCCGTTAGCCAGTAAAACCCCGTGAAGTACTGTATGCCCCAACCAATTAGGAGGCATATAGAGATCATTATTGCTGCGGGCTTTAGGTCAATGCAATTCATCTGCCAGTACATTTAACGATATGTGTTCAGTGGCGTGCCGACAGGCGCGTCCATCTGCAAGTTCTTGTTAGGTCTCAAAGCACTCCTTTCTTCCAGTTTATCGCTTACTTTGCTACTACTTTCGCTTATGGCCATCTTTCTATCCTAATTTTGATTTCCAAGTAATAGGCAAAAAATAGTGAGGCGGGCCTTCCCTGCTTTGCCGTGAGACGGACCTCAACGTCTGATTGAACCTCGGGTCACCAGCGTGAGGTCCGTCTCACGGTAACATCGAAAGGCGGGTTTGGCCAGCTTCCTTATTGTCTTTTAATTTAGCAACCTAGGGCGATACACACAGCCTTTTGATGAACTTCATTTAGAACAGCATTATTAAATGATGCTCCTCGGTCATGAGCTGTAGTAGACCTAACGCCTCAATCAGCCGACGCTTTAGCGGTCGGCTGCATTGATTTGTTAGCCGTGTTCAAGTCAATGACCATGACCGACTCCATAATTAATATCACTAGCATCAATGTCTTTGCCAGGAGAATTAGCCAAAAATTCTTCATATTTTTTTACCAGCTTTCGCTTTAAGTCCATAAGATACCAAGCGGCAGAGATTACTAGAATATATGGAACGGCATTAATAACTTCTAGACTTGATTCCTTGCTTTGAATTGCAGGGATAATTACTTCAGATAAATGATAAAACAGGACTATGGCACCCAATCCGGAACCTAACGAAAACTGCAACTTTAAGTGCTCAATCATTTTATTTTTTGGCCGGTGTACACCGAAATAATAATGTATTTCTTTCAGATCATTGCGATCTAAAAACTGCCGCTCTATATTTGCAATCATTACTAAGTTTCTATTGTACCAATATGAAGCATCTAGTAAGTGCGCGATCAACCAGGAACATAGCAGCAAAATAATACTTGAAGCGATATCTATTGGCACCACGTTTTTTTCAACCAAAGCGAATATTGCAAAGGCCCCGACAAGGACGCCCACACTCTGCCATACAACCATAATATGTCTATTAATATCGTTGAAAAGCTGGTCATACATTTTCAATAACAACTCTTCTCTTTCAGTCATATCGCTGCCTGATACATTTCTCTAACGCTTTCATGCACCTCATAATTTTTCCACAAGGCGTTAATGTTGTTTATGGAGTCTTTCAAACAATTCTCGTAGCCACCTTCTGGGTGCGGTCTAAATGTTTCACCATCAAAGTAATCACCAAAACGTGCGTCGTAAGTAAATCTATTACAATCCAAAGAATATACAACTAGCTTATCGGCTAAATCACGCTGCGTATCCGGTCTTCCACCCAAAAGATGAACAGGCCTTTCAAAACTTTCAATTGAGACCTCTGTTCCACCGTACCTTGTAGGGACGCTGTACGCCAAGATAAATTCCTTAGGTATTAGCTCAGTAAGCCTGCCATTTAAATTAGGATCTTTAGGGACAATAGCAACCTGCGAAGAGTAAGCCAGCAATTGCTCGGCCTCTTTAAGAATTGAATCTAGCTGAAAAATACACTCTACATCCCTTGCCATAGTTATCTTGGGGCGATGGCGTTCAGCAACTTCTAAATGCTTATTAAACTGATATTTTTTCCAATCGATATCTAGAAAACCAACGCCCTTGAAATCGAAGGTCTTAACATCCCGCATATTCGTATATCTAGCCGCAGGGAGCCAGCCCTGCTTTTTCGCTATCCCTATCGCTTTCTTGCTATGAGCTACGAATTTCAATATTTCCACGTCACTCTCTCTAAACGGCTAACGCCTTTGCAAGGGGCGCGTTGAAAACGCGTCCCGCGCAGTGAGTGGAACGAACGAAGTGAACTTGGCAAACTTGTTATGAAGCACTTCTGTTAAGTATTTTTGTAGCCCAGATAACAACGCTTCTGGCACCAATAGCTAAAAACATAAAGAAGATTGAAAAAAATAGGTAGGGCATACTTGATGAAAATGTAATAGCTGGATTTATTGGTAAGTACCTTATCTCTACTGTACTGCCATCATACTTTTCGGCCAAGCCCCAACCCTCATAGTTATCCTTGTCTAGCTTGAATTCATACGTAGAAAACGACAACGCTGAACCATTTGTAGACCTCGCCCCCTTTCTAGGGATGCCACTGTAACCATTACCTCCAAAATAGGCTGATTTTGTCTCAATTACATTTGCCTTAATAGTTGGTAAAAACAGTATTGATACAGCCACTAGAAAGAATCCAAGAGAAATGGAGAAAAGGACCTTGGTTGGTAGGCTGTACTTAATCTTCATAACGCCGCAATTACCTGCACCGAAAGTGGCGCTGGTTTAGTTTATAATGTAGCGAAGCGGAGTGGAAAACTAAACCAGCGACGCTTTTGGTGTCAGGTAGATTGCATTGTTAGCTGACTGTGTGTAATACATAGTTTTAGCCGTATACCAACATACTAAACCTGATATTTAGCCGCTTCAAGCGGCACGAACACCTTACTGACAAAGCATTAAACCAATTTACCTTGTACTATATTCCGCGCCTCAGCGCGCGCAACTTAACTTTACCGCGGCCTATTTCTTTTCTGCTTTATCAGATTATCTGATTTTTATCTTCCCGCCTCAGCGGGGCATGACTGCAGATTTAAACATGTGGCTTCTTTAAAAGTACAACACCTATTCAGTAGCCCTATCTTCATGGTTTTTTGATTTTAAAGCTAACAGCTTAATTCTGTGCATGCGCGTTTGCACTGGACAAGGTTTCTACACTTTGCTTTGCAAGTGACTGTTTTTACTAACTTAATGTTCAATACTACTCTCCATTGATTCCGTGTAAATGCGCGTGCTCATATATCATGGTAGCAGTGCGCATTATTCTAGACAACGGATTTGTAAGCTATTGTTTATCAATGTTTTTTTCAATCGAGATAAAAATATACGCGCGTAAATATTCTTAGATTAGGCTTGTATAAAACGGCATTTTTAAAATATACTGTTTATTTATACAGCATCATGGACGATTAGTAATGAAAACAAAAAGCCCTTTTTGGGGATCAAAAAGTCGGGGGCCACTGTTCTATATAGAATAACTCAAGCTCCGCTTTTTGACGTTTGGGGAATCAATTACTCGGCAGATACGCTACCGGTATCGAAGGTTCGCATCACGTTTATCTCTATGATTTTTGCTGGCGTCGTTGAAGTACAAGCTTCTAGTATCCAAGGCCATTCTGTGAACAGTAAATATTGACCTAAATCTGCGAGGGAATGATAAAACGCATTCGGTAAAGCAGCGGCCAATTTACGGCTACCTTGGGGGTCCGACACATTATCCTGCTCGCCTTGCAACACGTGTACTGGCGCTGAAATGTTACGTAAGTCAAAATCCCAGCCGTGCGTATTCAAAAAATTTTCTTGTACGATTCCATCGGTGCCCAACATAGTCCGCAGGGCGAGCATCTCAGGAATGCGTCGTTGAATTGTCGGACTCGATAGTACTGCAATATCGGCGCCGCATTTAGAATTAGAGATATGTCGTTTTAAATATTTGCTCGTATTTTGCATTACCGAGCGCATAAGGTAAGGAACGATGGCTTTTAGCAAGGAGGGAGCACGGCGCCCGATTACACCGCTGATGATGTAAAAAACATCCATTTTACGCCAGTCTTGTGGCTCATGTTTGGGATAGCTTGGTGCACACAGAATAACTTGTTCAACACGGTCTGATGCGGAAGCTGCAAAAGCCAAGGCCGAACAGGAGCCAAATGCCTGCGACAACAATACCGCACGTTCTGCGTTTAGGTGATCCATTAGTTGACAAACATCATCAGTGAATTCCGACAACCCGGTCATTGGTCGATAGTCGCTCTTGTACGTTCCTGGCCGGCATGGCACAACTATACGTAAGCCAAGCTCGACAAGATGAGGAAGGTATACTTCAGGAATACCTAGAATATCAATGGCAACGCCTGTTAAGGCATCAAAGTGCAAGACCAGTTTTCCTTGTTCTGGGCCTAAGTCAAAATACTCAAGGTTGCGGCCATCCTTAAGAAGAAAATTTTTGCGGACTCGGCTATTGTCTTCAACTCTGTCGTCGTTTCGTCTGATTATCGATAGAGGGTTACGTTCTATCATCAAAAGCAATGAAGACTGATCAGAACACCCAGTTTTTAAGTAGATCCTTTTCAAGTAGGTTCGAGCGCTTTCATAGGTGATATTACTTTGCTCGGCTGCTTTGCGAAGATTGCGACTATGGTGGAGTGCCCACAGAAGGTTCGCCTCAGACGCGGACAAATAATGGACTTTACGAAAGTCCTCTAAACTACTTTTCGACAGCGTTGGTAAAGAAACTGCTAAGGTTGCAGCATTTGATGGCAAAGAAGCATTGCGGATCTTTGAGGCTTCAATGAATGCAACGTTAGTACCTTCAAACTGTGACAGTTTGGGTAGGTTTTGCGATGCGGGCTCCAGTGCTCCACGTGCACTTGAATTTAGGTCACCCAATCGCTTACCACTTAAACCAGAGCGTTGAGCAGATTGGTTTGAGTAAATCTGTGAACCTGAATGGTCAAAAACACATATACCAATTGCCAAACTATCAAGCACGCCCCCAAGAGTTGAGTTTTGTTCTTGCAAACCGACGATGTTTTCACTCAAACGCATCGCGCGCTCAAAATGCATAATTAGGTCTGCGTGGTTAGTAGATGTTGCGGAGAACTGCCCTTGTTCAGGGCGATCAATGTGCTCCATCAGTTCTGAAATCATTTCAGGCCATAAGGAGTTATCAATTACCGCATCGTATAGCATGTGTACCAGCTCAGCCTCACTGGGGCGTGAGCGGTCTGTACTATTGACTCTTAAGATCTCAGACATTCTCCAGCCTGGTTATGTGCACAACAACAAAATGATACGGTAAACGAGGCTGTTGCCAGCGACGATGTCATCGTTTTGCAATTTGACAATTCCACCTTATAGACTAACCCCTGACGAGTCTAACGTTGAATCGTTGCTCAATCTTCAGTATATATACGCATATTTCGACGGTATCCATACTCGGAATTTTATTAATAAAGAATAAAATACATCGGCTTGTAGGCTTATTCCTATTGCTACTGCCATTCACGAGCGCTTGCCATCACGATTGAGAGCCGTGGCGAATCCATGTTCTATGGGAAATAATTTTTGCGGCAGAGGCTGTCTTAGTATTTGTCGTGCTCCTTGCGCTGACCTAACTTGGCATCTCTCTTATTCCAACCTGGCACCATAACGCTTAGCGATCTAATCTACCCTAAGCCAGCGCAATGATCGTTTTGTCATTATTCTTGATCAAACACTGGTTACGATGGCCCTACAAACGGAATTCACTTTCTTTGCATGCTGGCAGACATAAAGATTCAATTAACTTCCAAATTTAGCGCACGCAACGAAAATTTAATACCGCGTTATAGTAAGGGTTGCCCATTTCTATAATTTCCGAGATAGACCCATACCTGGTTTTTAGAATTCGTCTTTTCACTGAGCCATTGTCGCTTGTTTGCATCCAATACAAGCCGCTGGTCGATGGAAAATAAAGTGTATTGATTGCAGGATCATAACGTTTAAAGTCAACGATAGACAGAAGCTCTTTTACTTCTGGCAGACGCCAGTCTCGATGTCCACCGAGCTCTAAGTTAGTACATGCTTGGAGCGCCGCTGGAAAACTCAAAGGAGTGCTGGGCTTTGCTTTTTGCCACGTTAACCCGGTGACTACGTCGGTAATCGTTTGATCATCATTATCGATGAATACTTCGTTTGCCATAGCGAAATTCAAAGAAGTGAAAACAAAAAGCAACGTTAGCAAAATACGCACAATAAGCTCCTAATGAAGGCTAGCTATCGAATTGGGTCATGCACACAAGTTGCATAGTGCCGATCGTAGGTCGATTGAAGTGATGAGCGAGCTATTACGCCCTCCACGTGTAAACCACTAAAATCTGCAACCCAACGACTCTTGGATGAAAACGATCCAGCAATAATGTCTTTCGCTGAAAAAGACGTGGTCCAATAATCAACGGCGCCGGAAGTAAACACAGATGTATCGATCATTGGGCTAGCGCCAAAGCGAAACAAGGTTATGAACTCTTCAATGGTGGGTAATTGCCATCTGGTGAGTGCGCCAATTTGTAAACTGGCGCAGTAATCAACCGCTTCTTTCCAGGTCATTTCGGCGGCAGAGCGTTGGCGCTGCCAAATGAAATTGGTGCTAAGGTCGAGCACCGTTTCACCGTTAATCTGATAATTACTTGAAGGGGGTGTATCTCGTACAACTGGTGTGGGTGGTTGGGGATAAATTGTGTCGCCTGCGAACGGTATTACAACTGCCGTATTGTCTGCATTGGCAGCCCCCGACAAACCCAGAAAACAGCAAAGCAGCAGTTTGGCATATGCAAATCGCCTGATGTTGTACAGGGTTGAGCTTGCAAACAGGGGTAATTTTTCAATTTGCATGCGATGTGTCTCGAACACAAACAACATTGTTTAATGTAGTAGTGAGTAAGTTGACTGGTTGGCCTGCATATGACATGGCTCTTCGTCTATCTGCAAATCCTGGAACAGCGCTGCTCGACCAGAAACCAAATGTCGCAACGATTTGTGTTTGCACCGACATTAACTCCTTAATGTTTGGGAGTCGCCAATCGGACTTGCCTGATAGCGACAAAGACGAACACATGTTTTCAGCCGAAGACCAATTAACATTGGTAAGCGAAAATGGGTATTGCCACATTAATCCCGTCACCACATCAATTTTCGATCCCTTGCCTGTGTCCCAGAGAGTTTGTCGTGCATACGAAGTCTGCAACATCAAAACCGAACAAGCGCTTAAAAGTAGAGTTCGAAAAGCCAGATTTTTAAGCTTAGTCATCCTATCAATCTCAAATCACGCACCGCGTGTAATGTTTGTCTGCAAACGCCTCTAAATCATTATCGCGTGCTGACACAACGCCGCCTAACCCAAATGTCACCGCGTAGAACTTGACTCCGGTATTCGTTGCGGGGTTGATTGTTATGTCCCGCGTTTGAGTCCAATACACACCATCGTTTGCGGTACTGTTAAAGACATCGGTATTAATGGCGGGATTTGCGCTATTTACATTAACGATGGAGTACAACTCACGCACGGTAGGTAACCGCCACGCTGTTTGATTGGCCGCCCGCAGTAGACGACAGTATTCGAACGCCTGTTGCCACGTTCTTTGCTGACCATCATCACTTTTTTGCCAGGCCAGCTGGGTTCGTTCATCATAGACAAGCCCATTAATGCTAATAAAATCACTGATGGACCGATCCTCTGGCGTAACCGGGTTGCTTGGTGTGGTGATGAAAACGTCTTCGTCGTGCAACGGAATTACCACGGTGTTTTCATGCGCAAAACTATGGGAATTCCATAACATCAAAAGTAACAAAATCAGCGTTTTGTGTTTCATGAGTTCGAGGTGCTTTCAGTCGACAATTTAGTTGAATATCCTAATCAGAAAATGGCGTAAAAAATGGGTGGTTTTGCAGAACAGGGTTTATTTTCAAGCAATTGTATCCGTACAAAGTCAACCGAGTAATCCCCAATTGGGGACTACTTTCTAGGCTGCACAAACTTTGAAGCTCGCAAACTAGCGATGTTGGGCAAATTACGGAGCAAAATCTGTCTATCAAACTCAAGTTACTCCAATTTACTATCAATAGTGTTGGGTTAGCTGAGTCCTTACCAGATTACGCTAAAGGCGATAATGAAAACCTTAATGTATTGCGACGACTCTATGACCTAAAACGTAAAGGGGACCATAGTCTCTTATTACCACTTAATTTTTAAGGGTGCCAATTTTCACGCTTTACTTCTCTAACCACCCCAAATCCACAAGGCACTCCATTAAGTGCATTTATTGTCTGATCTAAAGAGACTATTTCTCTTAAGCCAATGATTTTCCATCGGATTGAGCGTGCTCTTCTCAGCCGCATGAGAATTGCCAATACGTAGGCAGTGGGCGTAGGCAGTGGGTGTCCATGTCTGCTGGCAGTGGGTGTCCATGTCTGCTCGTAGGCAGTGGGTGTCCATGTCTACTGAATATCCACTAATAGTCTTTTTTCCCGAACTAGGTTGTTACATGGCGGGCCATTTGGCCCGTAACCTCTCGCATCTCGGCTGTGTTATGTTCTGTTCCTTGCAAGGAATCAATGCAATCCGTTCGGGATAACGATTGCATACATGGAGCTGATTCAACTTAGACAGGCAAGTTCGCCGAACTGCACAAGATCAATTTCAGGGAATAACCTCTCCACGGATTGAAAACGCTCCGACTATTCAACTAACCATGTGAACCAAGGAGATTGTTTCATGCCGTTAAAACACCTAGTCATCAGCATATGCCTATTATTTTTCGCCGTCGACACGGCATCCGCCAACTTGTGTAATGAAATCCAAACGCGCTCCGCGCCATCCGACACAGATTCACGTATTGAAGCGGATTTGCACCAGGCCTTGTTCCCAACGAACGATCATCGTGGCGATCGAGGGTGGAATCGAAAGTTAGTAACTTGCAACCGTAAACGAGATACCAAAGGCGATGAGATCAAAAAAATTCTCACCAAGTCTGAATATGCCCAACAAAAGGATGTGTTGTTTGAACCAAACTTAAAGGCCCAGCTCATCGAAGGCAAATACAACTTTTTCGGCAACATCGTTACGCAACAAAAGTATCGATACGTGCTATCAAAAAGTAATGGTGTTTGGACAATGACGATTCCCTATGACCCGATCACAAATGATGTGGTGAATAATCGCGTTGATATTTACATGGGCTCTTTGTCGAAAAGCTACCCGACTTACACCGACAGTGACAAAGAGAACCACGCGTGGCACCTCTATGATTTCAATCAGCTTAAGTCTACGGGAACCGGCCCGAACACCGTCTGGTCAGTTAAGGACGATGCCAAACCGATCGCAGAGACGCACTGTTCCGACACGACCTTCTTTCCTGGTAAGGAACATAAATACGACAATCAGAACGGGGCAAATTCTGGTAAACGCGACCGCGCGAACAAACACATTTCGAAAGGCAAAATTGAGTACAGCTACAACGGCACATCCTGGAAGACCGGGTGTCGAGTAGACGAGTTGATGCAGGTAGCCTGGCGACCTGATCCAAACAGCAAGGTGGTACTGACGCCCAGCAGCGCCAGAACTTGGGTCCTTGCCAACTTTGTACGAACTGCCGAATCGTATTGGAGTCAGCCAGATAATTTCAAACTACGCTTATTACTGAAGGGGTTTAATGATGATGAATTTTCCTCTTCCGTTAAAAACCTACTGAAAGATTCCGATTATCTGACCATTCGATTTGGTTCCAAATTCATGCCTTACGGCGGCAACCAAATTTACAAGACGTCGCTCATCCAGTTTAACAACTTTTCCACCATGACTACCGATGCCACGTATTGGCATGAAGTTGGTCATGCCTTCGGTTTAGACGATGAATATGGTGCAACTGATTCGAAGGGAACGCCAAAAGACAATGGCTGCGAACACGGTGACTACACATCGTTCGACCCGCGGTCGTATCAAATGTGCGTATCGGGCGCCACGGAAACACGAAGTATTTATCACTACATTGCCACCTCACGCTACGTATTAACCCAAATCTGTTCGAAAGACACGGACTGTGACCGCGGGCAATACTGTAATAAACGTATTGGCTTAAATCGTTGTCTTGCTGATGGTAGCGCCGACCTTGGTGAAGCGTGCAATAAGAACAAAGAATGCAAGACCGGAAAATGCCAGGGCACAGGCGAAGCTCGCATGTGCGTGTGTGCCAATGATAACGATTGCGATAATGGGCTCTGCATCAAAGGCCCACTCGGCGTAGGTCAAAATTACTGTCGCGCTACGGTAAACCCATCGTGCCGCTCCGGTTGGACATACGACATTCGTAATCCGCTAAACAAGGATCGATGCACCAAGACCACGACCGAAACGGGGACGTTAAAGTGCAAATTGGGCGCGCTTGATAAGGCCAAAAATTGGACTGGACCACATGCACAGAGTGGCGCGGACGAGTGCCGATCTAAGAAAGGAAAAGCACCCAAAGGCGTTAAATGCTCCGGTAGTTTCAAGCACAACATCCGCAACGGTGCAGACACCTGCACAAAAAGCGTCACCGACCACGAAACACCGACTTGCCCTATCGGCTGGGATTACAAAAGTCTATCCGGACGTGACGTTTGCCAAGATAAGTAATTTCTGTGACTTGCCGTCTGGCAACATCACCCAAAACGATACCATGGAGGTATATTATGAGTATTAAACACCAATGGCTGTTTGCACTGTGCCTACTCCTGGCAATGTGTACGGAGGCACACAGTAAAACTCGCGTGTATGTGTATAACAACACACTCAGCGAGTTACAATTCAACCTACGTCAGACCAATACTTCATTGGCATCTCAGTATTGGGAGCAAGGTGAGCGTTCGATCGCGGCCACCAAAGCGCATGAAATTCTCTCCATCGATAAGAATGGCGGCGTAAAGAACAATAAAACTTACGGCTTTGAATTTGATGTCTTCGACGGCACGGACACCTTTGTACTGAAAATTCGCATAGAAGGAAAAGCGGTAGGCCGTGAGACGTTTCAAGCCGTCGAAAACAGATCGTTCAGTAATGATAAGACATTGAGCATAGTCCGCATTGGCAATCGAAATGTGTCATATCGAAAAGAAAGCAGCGGTAATTTCATGTTCGTTGTTTCTGACTTATCCAAGAAACTCTTTCGATTCCCAGTCCAGGATCGCACCCTAATCGATGAAGGCACAAGTGCGTTAAATCCGCTAAAAGGCCCGCTTTCGCCCGACATGCGAACTGGCGACCGCAGCCGTGGTTTAGGGTATAACTGTTTGGCCTTTGATGGCAGCAAAAATCCACCACACTGCTACAGCAACCACAAAGGCACCGACTATATGCTCAAAGATGGATTCAAACAAATGGATCGGCCTGGGAACTTTGTGGTTGCGGCACGAGAAGGGACGGTGGTCAAAGTGGTGCAAAATCTGTATGACCGCTGTAAAGCCAAACCGAAAAGTCAGGACACAGGTCAATTTTTACAGCCAGACTGCCATGGCAATAACGGCCCCGATTTAGATGGTAATACCATTATCATCGATCACGGTGATGACATTTATACCGAGTATTACCACCTAAAGAAGAACTCATCACTGGTGGAAGTCGGCGACTCAGTCAGCTGTGGTCAACCTATCGCTCGAATTGGATCTAGCGGTTACTCCACCGCGCCGCACCTCCACTTCGAAGTGCATATGTGTAAAGAAGGTAAAACCTGCGACACCTATGCCAGCTCGAACTTAGTCAAAGTCAATCCATACAATGGCACATACACCGGGCGCGGTTACTGGAATAGTCAAGGAAGCGGGCGTTTGCCATCCAGCTCCTGTGCTGCTGGCCAAGCAGTTTGGCAGGGAGACCCTGCTCCCGCTGCACGAGGCTGCAAATCAGACGATGAGTGCGGACCAGGTAGTTTTTGTAACAAGCGCGTTGGCAAAGAGAATCGTTGTCTAATCGACGGCTCACTCAACCTCGGCAACGCGTGCTACAAAAATAAGGAGTGCAAGACGGGTAAGTGTCAGGGTACCGGAGACGAGCGCATGTGCGTGTGTGGTAAAGACAGCGACTGCCGAAGCGGGCTGTGTATTGTAGGCACGCTCGGTGTGGGCAAAAACTATTGTCGAGCTACTGCTGAAACGGAGTGCCCCGCTGGCTCAGGCTGGTCGTATGAAGTACGTAACCCGTTAAACAAAGACCGATGTAACCGAACAGTGACAAAGTCAAAACCTTTGGAGTGCAAACTCAAGCTCGGTGATAAGAAGAAAAACTGGACCGGACCGCATAGCCAACGCGGTGAAGACGAGTGCCGCTCAGTAAAAGGCAAAAAACCACGCGGCGTTAAATGCCCTGGGAGCTATCGGCACACAATTCGGTCTGGTGCGGACACGTGCACCAAGGAAGAAACCGAGCATAAAACTCCGGTATGTCCTATCGGCTGGGATTATAAGTCCCAGAATGGCCGAGACGTATGTCAAGACAAGTAGGCACTTCGCGAACGATTAGGCTGGGAGTCGCTTACTTCCCAGCCTTACAAACATGATGTACCTGCCTATGTGGCCAAACGGCCATTTGTCGGCACACATTTAAGCCGCTAGAGTGCCGTTACCCATGACTACCCTGCGCACCCGTGCGCCTTAAGCTACTTGAGGCTATAAAATGAAAACACGAACTATGCTTGTCGCCTGTGGAATCTTATTCACACTCCACTACGCCGCTTTTGCTCATAACAAGGTTGTTGTGGTGCCTTTGGGTGACGGTACTGCTGAGTTTAAGACCATCAAGAATATCGTCACGGTAGGGCTCGACAATGCGGACTTCTCCAACCCAATGGATGCAATGGCCGCCATCACCGACGCAAGTTCGTTAAACCCCTACTTGATTGTTATTGGGCCAGGAACGTACACAATGGGACAGCCACTACAGATAAAACCGAATGTCCACCTCGCAGGTTCGGGCGTTGATGTCACTATTCTCGAAGCGGGTTACGGGGCCACTAACCTGCCTGCTTCTGCTGTCGTCACCACGTCTGGCGGTGGTAGCAGTCGCGTATCCATTCGCGATTTATCGATAATCCAATACGGTTTTGGGCAATACAGTAGTACGGGTATCTATGCCAATGGTCCGACCGTCATAGACAATGTGGATATCGATGTACGTGCTTCAGGTCCCAATAACTACGGAATTTACGCCAACCAATCACCTTTGACGCTCAGAAAAACGACGATAAACGTTAGAAACGCGACCAGTTTCAGTATCGGCACCTATCTTAACGCAGGCTCGGCTGGCATCACCGACACGACGATTAACGTGCGAAACGGCACTTTCGTCGCCGCAGTTTATAACGAGTCATCCCTTGCATCACTGGAACGCACTAGCGCTGCCGCGTCAAAATTAAGTGGCACTAACGCAGCCTGGGGACTCTATTCAAGAAACAACGCTTCCACCAGCGGTCGCTACAGCACCATTAACATACTGAACGGGGTAAATTCGGGTGGTGGTGGCTGCTCCGTCTTAGACACCAGCAATCTATTTTTTAGTTATTCGCACATTGGCGACGGCTGCGTTGGTGCCGGTGATCGAAGCTGCGTTTATTCAGTAAGTTCAGAAGCGCACTTAGCGGCGGACTGTTCGTTGTAGGTGGCACACACAGTGGATGTTTTTTGGTGGCCTTGCCCAATACAAAACCCAAATTACAACTCAACAAACACATAATTAGACACCCGCTTTCTCACAAGGTAACCACGATTTAGTCGTATCCGTCTTACTTTAAGACCCGCATAGTGAAAACCTATGTTTAGTTTCCTCTACTGCAAGGCTCGTAATGATTGAGTGGGTAATGATTGAGTGGGTGTCCATATCTCTAGGTGTCCATATCTCTAGTTCATTTAGATAATTATGGAACGATGCACATAGACTTCATCACACCCAAGCTTTTCAACCAAACGATAACCTTTCTTGGCTAAGTACCCCTCTATTGAGGTACCTCGCATTCGATGAGTAGCCCGTTTTACAAAACCTAAACTCGGGTAATTGTTTTCTATCGTAAAACTGGCAACGAAAAAACGATCTAGGTCTAAAGATTTTAGAATTTCGAGCTCCCCGCCTTCAGTATCAATGCTGCAGTAATCAATGTGAAACATTCCTTTTTCCTCAAGAACTTTATTAATATCGTAGCAACGTACTTGAATTATCTTTCTCGACTTTCCTTGATACTTTTCAAAATCCCGGTCTACGCGTTGCCTATGTAAGGGATCGTATTTATCTACCAACCCACCGAGCGCTTCGACACCTTCGAGATCTAAGAAATCAAACATTCCCTCTTTATCTGACACTGCGCCGTCTAAGCAAGCACAATCTCTATTTTTGACCAGATCTTTATACAACCGCGGATTTGGTTCGACACATAAACCCGTCCAAAATCTTACTTTCTCAAAAAAGTAGCTATTACTTAAAAACACTCCGTCATGTGCGCCAATATCAAGAAAAACTCCATTTTCTTTGTATTTGAGGTACTCATCAATAAACTTATCTTGAGAGTATTGACTCTTGTGTAGGTCTGAAGCGGTACTCATAATTTCATGGACGCATTATGGAATAAAAATACGGGGATGTTGGCGACTTGCCAATCTTGTCACTCTAAAAACCAACTCAACTAAATTTGAGCCCTCTAGAGAGTTAGTAAACTACCATACTTGAAAATCAAACTAGAATTTTTCTTCATTCCATTTTTTTTCGAACACCACAAGTAAGTAACGATTTAGGTCAACTGAACCAACCTAAAGTCCTAATTTGTCAAGACCAAGGCTTCGCAGCCCAGCCATAGCTTTTGATAGTTGCCACACCCTAAGCGGTTTGCCCGTACCACCTCGATGTGTCATCGCAGTCTCAACACACCGCTCTAAATATCTATCGTAATCCGATAGACGCTGCTCTTGGCACCTTCTCTTATTCTCCTGAACGTAGGGCAAAAGGTCTTGATATTGCTCTTGAGATAAATTGTCTATGATCGATTCAAGCTCGGGCAATGTCTTGAAGGTAATTATTCCGCGCAGATCAAAAATCTCACCAATGCTGGGGCAGCCCCAGTAAATTGGAATGGTTTCGGTTAAAAAACAATCTATAAGTTTTTCGGTGTAATAATAGTCCTCTCGAGTGTTTTCCATAGCCACTGAGAAACGATAATCACTTAATGCATCTAACTTAGATCCAATCGGATTAATTCCTTTGCCAAAGCAATCTACATCACTCCTTTTTAATAACTTCGTGGCAACTTCCTGGCGTAAAACATAACCATGCTGCTGAATATGCTCGATGCTACCAATAAACGACACTGATTTTTCTTTAGACTTCAGCGCGGGAATTTCTTTGCTCGGATAAACCCAGTTTGCAGAAAAATCTACCCGGTAGAAAGGAGGACCTAGCTGGATTAAATCTTTACGATGCGTGATGACTACGTCAAAATTCCTAATCAGGCTTTCGGCATCGATCTCACGAGTATGAACTGGGCTTTCTTTCAACCATGCAACTCGCTTTCGGCGAGGAAAGAAATGCGGCAATCGCGTTTGAGTTAACTCATCCGATATAAAAACCAGATCAGCTCCCACGGGCTTGTCGCCCGACTTATAAAGGGTATATTGAAATGGAGACTCTTCAGAGTTTAATCGATAGTCCACTAGCTCCTTGTCAAAGGAATGGGCGTCAAATAATGCAATTTGGGTTTTCATTTAGCGGTTTGCTATTCAATTTATGATTCTGGAGTGGGTGTCCAATTTTGTGTCCCACTAATATCAACGCAACCTTATCGTCTACTCTCGCTTTTCGCATACACAATAGCCGCGCTTTTTGCTTCGGTCGCATTGACCATTATATGTGGAATGACGCCAACACGTTCCCAATTCGTCTTGGTGACATGATTATAGGCTCTGGCGACTGCAACGCGCATATCTAATTGATCGTTTACGCGTATCATGTCGATAAGATGTGCACCGCCACCAGTGGTTTCGCCGATGATGAACGCGCGGTCAGCATGCTTCATGGTATACGCAAAGGCTTCGGCGGCACTGTAGGTTTCATGGCTAGTCAGAATCAGTAAATCACCCAAGTAGCGCTTCTCATTTTTTACACTCCTTAGTTCTATGACCTGCTTATTTTCGCGGTCAAAAATACTCCAAAGAACAGTATTTTCTTCCAGGAAGTAGGAACTTAGTAAGGCAACATTATTAGGGTCCCCGCCATGATTGTTACGCAGGTCGATAATAAGCACATCGCTCGCCAAGACTCGATCCATTGCTTCAATCAGATTTTCCCGTGTCTTCTGGTGACCACTAAACGTATTAATCTGTAGATAGGCGATTGCAGGGCGGGTTTCAGCAGCAATTGTCTCCGTAACCATCTCGAGTTGAGAATCAGTTGTCGGGACAATCACGCTCGACCTGTCCGCTGCCTCATCCGCTAACAACAACCCAATATGACCATCATCGCTAACCTGTTTTAGATCCGCCTCCAGTACACCGAGTAGTTCCTTAAGTGTACGAACGCGATCGTACTTCCCAGCTTCAAGCTGCTGAACCAAGTACGTATTCATCTTCAACGCAACCTCAGGGTACACATAGTTTTGCGCCAACACATTGGATACCTGTTTAACCGTGGATTCGATTTCTTGTGCCGACCGCCGTGGACTAACCGAATCGGAGGCAAACGATAATTGAGGTTCCGCTAGTAACGAACATGCGAGAACCATGAGCAACAGTAACTTTCTCATTAAACGCTACTGGGGCCAAAAAAGTCTTATTCAAGTAAGGTTCGATCGACGAGAGCTTGTTCATGGACACCCACTTAGCTGTTGTCGAATGGACCGGAAGATGCATTCTGCCTGCCAGACGCGGCTCTACTCCTGACCTGCTACCGCCTATTCTTCAACGACTTGACTTAGATGCTGGCACTTAGTCGGTTCTCACCACCGAATTTGAGAAGCGATTTCAGAGCTGGGTTAGCAGTGAGCATATAGAACGACGGGTGTGCCATGGCATAGCAGCCCAAAAACCGTCTTGTTCGCTTAGCCGACCCTAAACGCATAAACATCCGAACACCAGTCATCATCACGCCAGTGAGGATGAGCTTGTTCATGGAGATGAGCTTGTTCATGGACACCCACTTAGCTGTTGTCGAATGGACCGGAAGATGCATTCTGCCTGCCAGACGCGGCTCTACTCCTGGCCTGCTACCGCCTATTCTTCAACGACTTGACTTAGATGCTGGCACTTAGTCGGTTCTCACCACCGAATTTGAGAAGCGATTTCAGAGCTGGGTTAGCAGTGAGCATATAGAACGACGGGTGTGCCATGGCATAGCAGCCCAAAAACCGTCTTGTTCGCTTAGCCGACCCTAAACGCATAAACATCCGAACACCAGTCATCATCACGCCAGTGAGGATAGCGCTCGCTGGGTGTTTGCCCACAGACATATAAAGACGCAAATGTAATCCGCAAAATACCTAGACCTCCAGCATTCCAGGGTCGTCCTACCAGCTATTGAGAAAAAACGATTCACCCAAATACTAAATCCAATCCAAAACCTCTCTTTTTTTGAGTGTCTTTCCGTGTTTACTAGAAAGTAGGAAGGTATATTCACTTTTTCGGTTTGAATTGAACGCTTAGCTTTGAAATACTGGAAGTAATCATTAAACGTTGCTACTAATAAAACGCCTCGATTTTAATGACGTTTGGGTAATGCTAATTAGGAGGATGTATGTCTAGTGAAAATGGGGGAAACAAATTATCTCGATTACGTGCGGAACACGTTGCTAAATTGAAGGGAATAACAGATCAATTTGAGGCCACAATGCAATTACGCAATGAAGTTGGAAGCATAAAGGACAGTAGCATGAGTAAAGGCGCGATGCGGCGAGCTCTTAAATCGCCGCAGACCCCGTTTGTGAGGAGAAAAGCAATCGAAACCATCATGGGAGATAGTAGTCGAGCAAATACAATGCAAGAGATTAGTGAGCGGAATTTGCCTTTAAACCAGGAATTACCTCCGCCACAATTGATGCATTCGGACCCGCGCCAAAGAGGCCCGGTTAGGATTGGAATCGAGGGTGATTCGCTGGTTTTTTCTCGCCCCAAGCTCACAGGGGACATGGTTCACTTTAGTACAGCTGCAGGGGCAGACAGTATTAAGCAAAAAGATCTTATGTATCCTTCAATGCTAGATACTAAAACGAGCGCACATTTTGGGCCAGGAGTATACTTTACTGATCGCCAAACAATCAGAAACAGCTCTAACACTGGCCCGATGACGCACAGTTCAATTCAAAAAGCCATTTATACCAAGGCTAGTGAAAAGAATGCCGAGCGGTCAGCTAAAGTTTTGGAACCCCTAAAAAGGGTATATAACGAGCATGATGTTAACACTTATGAAATAATGCCATCTAGGTTAAGTGAGATGAGAGCTGATCTATTTTCTCGCAGGCGAGTAGGTAAAAAAAGCCGTATTGGCTTATCAGCAGAATGGCACGCCGGAGACAAACCTCGAGAGCGGCGAACCGTTCATAAAGTAGAGACTAGTGTTCCCAGCCATATTCCGCTTAAACCGGCAATGGATACTAGTCAGTGGGCTGTGTCACAGCGGGTACGCCCCTCCTCTAAGCGCTCTCGCTCGCCTAGAAGTAAAATAGGAATTTCGCACGAGGCTCCCGCTCGACTATCAAAAAAGTAGCTGATAATGTCGTCTGCGTCTTCTGGCTCCCAATCATAGACAGCTGCCTCCCATGATACGGCCTGAGTTTGCCCGACACGGTTCATGAAAATTGGCGTATTCACTGTGAGTGGTAATCCATGGGCAAACGAACTCGATATAACGACGATCTTGCTGTTCTAGATGTCGGTGGCCATGCTTATTTTTGTTACGAGTGGGGCTACTTGGTGTACGCTTTAATATAAGCATAGTCAGAATTGCTGCCACCTATAAATAGAGAAACGGAAGCTTGTTCATGGACACCCTCTTAACTCTTGAACTCTGCCTAAGTCTATGAGACCTTATTAACTCAACGGATTGAAACAGGAGGCAAGGATGGCGCTCCCTCGTGAACAATTGGTGTCAATCAATGACACACCTTTCTATCATTGTGTTTCTCGCTGTGTTCGGCGGGCCTATCTATGCGGTTATGACCGAGTGACTGCGAAGAGCTATGAACACCGTCGTGATTGGTTGGAACTAAAGCTTCGTCGCACGGCACATCTATTCGCGATCAAACTTTGCTCCTATGCAGTGATGAGCAATCACTACCATGTCGTGTTGCATGTCCGGCCCGATATCGCCGATGCGTGGTCTGAGCGTGACGTGGTCGAGCGATGGAGTCGTCTCTTTTGTGGCACACTGTTTTCACAACGGTTCTTGGCTGGTGAAGCACTGAGTGAACAGCAGTGGGCCGTGCTGCGGCGAGATATCAAATGCTGGCGAAGACGCTTGATGGATATTTCCTGGTTTATGCGCATCGTGAATGAGTCCATTGCTCGGCAAGCCAACAAAGAAGACAGGTGTACTGGGCGATTCTGGGAGGGAAGGTTTAAAAGCCAGGCCTTATTGGATGAGCGTGCGCTGCTGTCCTGTATGGCCTATGTGGACCTAAATCCCATTCGAGCCAAAATGGCAAACTCGCCCGAAGAATCTGACCACACTGCCATCAAGTATCGAATCGAAATGCTGAAACAAGGTATTTCAGATTGCTCCGGATTAGAACAATTTGTTGGAATAACGGAGCATGGAATAGGCATCCCTTACAGATTAAAAGACTATCTCGATTTAGTCGACTGGACCGGGAGATGTATCCGGCCTGACATGCGCGAATCAATTCCAGACCGTTTTCCGCCCATTCTTCAACGGCTAGATTTAGATATGGCTTCCTGGATAATCCTCACTACAGAGTTTGAGTCGCGATTTCAGAGTTGGGTTGGGAGTGAACATATCGATCGCCGTGTGTGCCGCAGCTACCCAACCAGGGAAACGTCAGCTTCATTTAGCCGACCTTAAATCAAAAACAATCGTAGCTACGCCAGTATCACGTGAGTGAGAGTTCTGCTCGTCTGGCGTTTACCCTCAAGCAAGTTTTAGGACAATTTAAATTTCAAATCACCCTGTCTTTTGGCAATCTAGGCTTAGACTTCGACTGATTTACAGAAATCGAGCATCCAATGATTAAAACCTACCTCAAACTTTTTTTTGGAGAGTGGGTGTCCATATCTACCCCATATCTACCGATAATCACGGCCTACATGATCAAAGAATAATCACCTATTTGGAGGATATGGCTGGGCTTGTACGGTCTATATACTGAATAACGAATCGTATCGGAGCGCATAGGAAATTGGTTTCTCCAATAGTTTGCTGTCAAGGGCCTTTGAACGCAGCGACACCTTTGAGCGCTCTACATCATAATTCAAAACAATACTTCTTGAGGAAGCACATGAATAGTCAATTACGTTGTATCTTTATATCAGCACTATTTCTTTTTAGTAGCGTGGCAATAGCGCAGAACAAAGTTGTTGTCGTGCCGATCGGCAGCGGTAGCGAGTTAAAGCCAATCCAGTTAGATGACGTATTGGTAAATCGCATGGCGTTTAGCCAGACCACTGACATCAAGCCATTATTCACCACCAACAGCACCTTTGCATACGTGATCACCTCGATGCACGTCTACTTTCGCGCTAACTTTCCGGCAACTCGTGACAGTGTTGCGATTCGTACGCGCACGGCATCATCTTTAAATAGAACTTGGCATGTTCCAAACGACACCTACAGCGTGATCGATTTTGGTACTGGCTACCTTTTTGATACCAGCTCTGAAGTGGACTGGAGCATCGATGTTTATGACCGTGGCGGATATGGAACCGGAATCTCTAACTTTATTTACGTCGACTTTTATGGCTATCGAGTTAAAAAATAGCAACGGCGAGAGAGGTTGCCGTTACGTGCCTCGCCGACGAGCACATGCGACAATCTCTCAGCAACCAGGTTTCCAAATCTTGCTGAATAACTCATCGGTCATGCGTATTTCCAGCTAGTCCACTGAACACCTTTTCTCACAATCTTTTTGGGAGCTAAAAGCAAATTCTAGCAGGTGCCCCTCAAAAGTGGGTGTCCTTGATTAAGCTGCTGCTCAACAAGCTCTTTAGCATTTCTAGTCCTTTTTCTAAAATCTTCGGGTGACAACTCTCTTATCTTTTTTTCTATTTTGGATAAGTACTCGTAAATTGGGGTCATCATTTATACGCCTAACGCCGTGAACACGGGCGCGTGAAACGCGTCCGAGCGAAGCGGCAGTGTTTTACCTTGTTAGTTTTCAGTTTTTCCACGCTCTTCTAATATAAACATTCTCAATAGTCTTTCACTTCTCATCACATACAAGATAACCACCTCTTCGGACAACACACGATAAAATACTCTGCAGGGGCCAACTATAATTTCACGATAGTTCTCTCCTTGCAGTTCTGGAGGCATTCTGCCCAGTTCAGGTTGATCTGCAAGCAGATCAACTTTAGAAAAAATCTTCTGAATGAGTTTTTTGGCGGCGCCGATTTTATCTAAAGCGATATACTCAGCAATTTCATCTAAATCATCTAAGGCAGAATCAGTCCATACTATCTTAACCATTTGGCCATTCTTTCCTTAGCTTGGTCGTGTGAGGCAACTCGACCTTCTAAATATCCAATTTCACCACGTGAAATTCCTTCGAGTATTTTTAGGCGATCCTGCATTGCCTCATAATCTTCTACGTCAAGCAAGTACGCAGATGGACGACCGTGTTCGGTGATAAGTATTGGTTCTTTCGTAGCATGCAAGTCAGAAAGGATCTTAGTGGCTTGTCGCTTAAGGTTTGTTACTAGTTCTGTTTTCATAAAGTAATACTAAAGTATCACTATCTCAAGCGCAAGGAGCTAAGTAAAACTAACGCCCACATAAAAGGCGGAGCGTCAGCAACGTCCAGTGCAACAAAGTGAAGCGATTCTTGATGTGCTTGTATGGTTGATTCCGACACATAAATATCCTTTCTCCATGTTCGTCATACGGGTAAATTGAGACCCACCTTCGGTAACGGCCGAAGGCCATTGTTAGTAGCTCGATTTGCGACGGGTTTTAAAAACCGATAACAAGAAGGAGCGCTAGCAATCTCTCAAGTTTAACTTCGAATAGTTTTTTGGGATGTGGCCCTGGTGGCGTCGCGGTGCGCAGCACTCAAGCCCGTATAACAAGCAAGAGGTAGCTTAGCATGAACCAACCTGAAATCAATGTCGGTATCGACACTTCCAAAGACCGATTGGACATCGCCATCGAACGCCTTGCGCTCGTTCAGCCCGATCGCATCCTGATTGAGGCGACAGGGCGACTCGAACTGCCCTTCGCCTGTGCCGCGTTTAATGCTGGGTTAC
>NZ_BMXA01000010.1 GCF_014651515.1 Arenicella chitinivorans | reverse complement strand
GAGTGCTTTCAGTTCGAATTCAGAAAGACTAGCCCAAAAATACTTTTTATAAAGAAGTGGGGCTTTAAAGTTGGAGTATCTACTATTAACAGCAATCATATATACCTAACGCCTCAAACACGGGCGCGCGTCTTTTACGCGTCCAAGCGAACGTAGTGAGTGATAGTGTTTTGACTTGTTAGGTTTCGATTAGGATTAATGACTTGCAAGACGCACCTCACTAGACCGCATTTTAGTTAAATCACCTTCTCCTTCTAGGAGCTGGTTATCTACCAGTACTTCAACTCTTATTCCAAAGTAGATGTCTGGAACATCAGTTAATAGCTTATTTTCATGAGATAGGCTTAACGATTTTGCTACGAGCATTGCCACTTTTTGATAATTATTTGTAGCAAAAGACATGAGCCAACCATCTATTAATTTAACTTCTGATTCAGATAGCGCTTGAACGATATCAATATCTTCTTGAGATTCAAATCTAGAACTTTGCTCTGGTGCTAAATCAGCCATAGATCTTCAGTAAACCTAACGCCGCAAAAACGGGCGCGGGCAACGCGTCCGAGCCGAAGGCGTGAAGTTTTTTGCCTTGTTAGGTATTAATCTGCTGCACGCCATAAGACCACTTCTCTGTAAGTTGAATGTTCACCTTCAGTTAGTATTATAGATTTTTCGCTTTCATTAAAACCTTTAAAATGAAGGTATGCTTTATTATCAACGCAGCCCCCGAGCATCAAATTCGCCCTTTCATTTTGAAGCCTAATAAGTGTAAATGACAATTTTGACAGTTCAGCAGAGTTTGCCGATATGTCTTTTGCTCTTAAAGTTTTTTTAAACTCACCGCTTTTTTGCGAAAGTAAATTTACTTCTTCATAGAGTAAGGATAACCCTTCTTGAGAGAGAGATTCCACAAGCTCTACTTGATCTCGATAACCGCATTCACCGAAACAACCAGATAAGGATATGATGAATACAAATGAAAGGTAGATGTTTTTCGCCATATACCTAACGCCGCAAGCAACTGCAGCTGTAATGGAGCTTGTTTTTGTGCGAATATTTTCGCGCACAAAAACAAGCGGAGTGTAAGCTGTCAGATTGCCTTGCTTTGTTAAATGCTGAACTCATTTGATAGATCCGCAGTTCCGCAAATATGATATGACCCTAGACAATAACTCGCCGTTTTGTGAGCTTACCTTCAGGCTTCCATCTTCAGCAGGATCAATATCTACTCTTTGAGACAAATCACTGCGTAGAATGATTGTCAATTCACTCCAAGTAGTTGAACTAGGATGATCTGAATTTCCATCTGAATCAATATCAACACCCTTGCCCCATAAGAATTCGGCGATATCATAAAAGGGCGGCATTTCACCAGCCAATTCAACTTTAACTTCTGACATTGCCCGAGTCTCGATTGCTATTTAACGCTAAGCCAAGGGGCGGCGCGAAGCAGCCGTCCCGCGGAGCCAACTTGTTGGCGGAGTGAACTTTGACGCCTTGTTAGGTGGTGTGACTTTTTTGATGATTTGATGCACTTCCTTTTGTCTCCAGAGAACAAAACCATTTCTTTTGTTTACTCAACCAGACTATCAGAATTCGTTTAGTGATAAAAATGCTGTTCGACCAAAACGATATAAATACTTAACTTACAACGATGAATCAGTTTTCTAGACTGCCTCACCTACGGAAACTTGCACCAACAATAAACTTATTATCAACGACTGGTTTAGCTAAATAGACAGGACACACCTAACGCCCTTAAAACGGGCGCGCGTTTTTTGCGCGTCCGAGAGAACGAAGTGAACGTGAGTTTTTGAGCTTGTTAGGTATCATCTGGTTTTGAACTTATTTTCTTTGCTAAAACGATGTCTTGATAGACTTGAACTCTTGAATACCAAAGGCTAAATCCAACTAACATTAATATTAGACCAAGAATCATACCGCCAGTTGTTCGCGCAAAAAACTTTTGGTTTACGAGAGCCAGTTCATTGTTAATTGTAGAAATTCTCAATGAATCTAAGCTTAATGAGTATATTTTTTCCAACTCTTCGTCACTAACTTTTTCTTTATTTTTAATTCTCTCTATTGTCTGATCAATAATAGCTATATCGCCTTTATTAACTGCCATTTTTGTTTCTAACTCATACAGCGTCTGATACCCAAAGGCTAAAATAGAAATTACGATTAAAGTTCCTGAAATAGCTAAAAATTTGTAGAGATTATCCGTCGGAAAACTGGGAATATTCATAGGTAGACCTAACAGCTTAATTCTGTGCATGCGCGTATGCACTGGACAAGGTTTCTACACTTTGCTTTGCAAGTGACTGTTTTTACTAACTTAATGTTCAATACTACTCTCCATTGATTCCGTGTAAATGAGCGTGCTCATATATCATGGTAGCAGTGCGCATTATTCTAGACAACGGATTTGTAAGCTATTGTTTATCAATGTTTTTTTCAATCGAGATAAAAATATGTGCGCGTAAATATTCTTAGATTAGGCTTGTATAAAACGGCATTTTTAAAATATACTGTTTATTTATACAGCATCATGGACGATTAGTAATGAAAACAAAAAGCCCTTTTTTGGGATCTATTCGGAGAGCGATGAGACTTCGTGGTTACAGTATTCGAACGGAGAAGACTTATCTTGTATGGATTGCTTCTTTTATTCGTTTTCATAAATACCGCCACCCTAAAGAAATGGGGGCAGCTGAAGTTGTCGCGTATTTGGACTATTTGGCATCTACGCGGAATGTAAGCGTCAATACTCAAAAAGTAGCTTTAAATGCGCTGAGCTTTCTGTACAACAAGTATTTAGAACAACCATTGGGGGCTTTGGGGTTTAAATATGCTACCAGGCCTCGCCACCTCCCAACGGTGTTATCGGTTGACGAAGTAATGCTGATTATTAACCAGCTAGAAGGAGTCCACCGGCTAGTAGTCGAGTTGATTTATGGGAGCGGCTTAAGGGTTTCCGAGTGCTTAAGATTGCGTATTCAAGATTTGGATTTTCACCGCAACGCTTTAACTGTTCGTAACGGTAAAGGCGGCAAAGACAGAGTAACTATTCTTAGCAATAAGTTGCAAGATGCAGTTCTGGCTCAAATGCGTACTTCATTGTCTATTCAAAAAGAAGACAATTCGCAAAACCTGGGTCCATCATTGCCTGACTCACTGAGCCGCAAGTACCCTAACGCATTCAAAATGCCTGGTTGGATGTTTGTTTTTCCGTCTACAACGATTTCTCACCACCCTGTTAATAAAAAGCTATGCCGTCACCACCTGCACACGTCGGTAATACGCAAGTCGCTAAAGCTGGCAGTGAGTAATACGTCGATCAGTAAACGGGTAAGCTGTCACACATTTCGACATAGTTTTGCCACGCATTTGCTTGAAGCTGGCACCGATATTCGAACCGTGCAGGAGTTACTTGGCCACTCAGATGTGACAACCACACAAATTTACACTCATGTTATTGGCAAGCATTTCGCAGGCACTTTAAGTCCGTACGACCGGCTTAAGGCAGTGTAAACCATGTTCGCCGAACTCCATACCAAGTCGCATTACACGTTCTTGACCGGCGCGTCGAGCCCAGAGGAGCTGGTGTATCAGGCGGCTGAATTAGGTTACTCGGCGATCGCGATTACCGACGAGTGCTCATTTGCAGGACTGGTCAAGGCGTATAAAGCCAGCGAGGAATGCGGCATCAAGCTGATTGTTGGCAGTGAGTTCACAATCACCATTGAACACCAGACTGCGCGCCTAGTATTGCTGGCACCGAGCCGTCGTGCATACAGCGAAATATCTGCTCTGATTACCAAGGGCCGACGCCGTAGCCGCAAGGGGGAATACAATTTATCGATTGATGATCTACGGTTTGGGTTGCGTCATTGTCTGGCCATTTGGTTGCCATCATCGCATGAGTTCGATACGCAGCACGGTCAGCTGCTAGCCCGGTATTTTAAGCAGCGTTTGTGGCTTGGCGTTGAGCTGTTCTGGCAAGGCAATGACCAGCAGCATTACTTGTATTGCGAGCGATTAAGCCAGCAGTGCAAACTCAACATGGTGGCCTGCAACGATGTGCATATGCATCATAAAAAACGCAAGCCACTGCAAGACACACTTACGGCGATTCGCCTGAACACCACGATTCAGGCGCTGGGTAAAGCACGTCAATCAAATGCCGAGCGATACTTAAAACCCCTACCCGTTTTACAGCACCAGTACCCGCCTGCGCTGCTTGAAGAGTCAGTCAAAATTGCTGACCTGTGTCATTTCTCAATGCAGGAACTGCGCTACGAATACCCGCGCGAAGTAGTGCCCGATGGCATGACGCCGAGTGCGCACTTACGCGAACTGACTTATCAGGGCGCTGAACAACGATGGCCAGACGGCATTCCCCAAAAAGCCGCCAAGATCATTGAGTATGAGCTGGGCGTGATTCAGGAGTTGAAATACGAATATTATTTTCTCACTGTGTATGACATTGTTGCTTTTGCTCGCTCGCAAGACATTCTGTGTCAGGGCCGAGGGTCAGCGGCGAACTCGGCGGTGTGTTACTGCTTACACATTACGGAAATCGACCCTGAGACCAATCAGCTTTTGTTTGAACGTTTTATTTCTAAAGAGCGTAACGAGCCGCCCGACATTGACGTGGACTTTGAAAGTCAGCGGCGCGAAGAAGTCATCCAGTATATTTATCAAAAGTACTCCCGCAAACGCACGGCTCTGACCGCCACCGTGATTACTTACCGCCGTAAAAGTGCCATTCGGGATGTTGGCAAAGCGCTGGGGCTGCCACTCAACTTTATTGATGAGCTTAATCGTTCGATGGCCTGGTGGGATAAAATTGATGTGTTGATGGAGCGCATGCGAGATCAAAAAATGACCTTCGACAGTTCGTTGAGCATGCAGTTTTTTAAGCTCGCGAAACAGATCATCGGCACGCCACGCCACTTGTCGCAACATGTTGGCGGCTTCTTGATCACGCACAGCCCAACCAGCACATTGGTGCCGATCGAAAACGCCGCCATGCCGGATCGCACCATCATTCAGTGGGACAAGTACGACATTGAAATTCTCGGCCTGCTTAAAGTAGACGTACTTGGCTTAGGAATGCTGAGCGCCATTCGCCGCGCCATGGCGATGATCCAGCGCTATGAACCAGCCATCAGTAAAGTGCAAGACATTCCCAAAGAAGACGCACGCGTGTACGACATGCTGTGCGCTGGTGACAGTGTTGGTGTGTTTCAGGTTGAGTCGCGCGCGCAAATGTCGATGTTGCCACGTTTAAAACCACGCAGCTTTTATGACCTAGTGATTGAAGTGGCCATTGTACGACCCGGCCCCATTCAGGGCGACATGGTGCATCCGTATTTAAAACGCCGCAATGGTGAAGAAGCCGTGACTTACCCTTCTCCCGAAATCAAACAGGTTTTAGAGCGCACGTTGGGGATTCCGATTTTTCAGGAACAAGTGATTCAACTTACCATGGTGGCTGCCGGATTCAGTGGTGGTGAGGCCGATCATCTGCGGCGCGCAATGGCGAGCTGGGGTAAAAATGGCAATCTCGCGCAGTTTAAAGATAAGCTGATTGATGGCATGTTGCGGCGCGGCCACAGCCACGAATTCGCAGACCGTTTATTCAAACAGATTCAGGGCTTTGGGAGTTATGGGTTTCCAGAATCCCATTCGGCTAGCTTTGCGCTGTTGGTGTATGTTTCTGCGTGGCTAAAGTGCTATCACCCGGCCGCCTTCTATGCTGGCATTCTGAACAGCCAGCCGATGGGATTTTACTCGCCCTCGCAATTGGTGCAGGATGCCCGTCGGCATAATGTACAGGTGCTTCCAGTTTGTATTAACCACAGCGACTGGGATCACACACTGGAGCATTATGCTGCCGACTCGCCCGCGTTACGTTTGGGCTTGCGCTTAGTTAAAGGTGTCTCGGAGATCTCAGCAAGCAAGCTGGTAGCGGCGCGTCGACAACGTCCGTTCATCGGCATGGATGACGTCAAACAGCGCCAGCTTTTACAGCAAGACGAGCTGACTAAACTGGTGAATGCCAACGCCTTTCACCAGTTCGAAGGCAATCGACGCCGAGCGTATTGGCAATCGCTGCAACTGGACGATGGATTACACACCCAGCAACAACACAAGGCAAGTTTTATTCGGCCACTGCAGCCAGTGGAAGAACTATTGTCTGACTACCGGCACGCGCGAGGCGTTTCTTTGTCGCATCACCCAATGCAGTTATTACGCCACCAAGCGCCTTTCAACCGCTGTATCTCGGCCGATCAACTTCTAACACGACGCAATAACAGCATGATCGAAATTGCTGGCGTGGTGACCGGGCGACAACGCCCTGGCACCGCCAGCGGCGTAATTTTTATGACATTGGAAGATGAAACCGGCAATATCAATGTGGTTCTGTGGAAAGGAATCCAGGAGCGCTTTCGGCAACAGATACTCACCGGTCGCATTCTCTACATTAAAGGCACCTTAGAACATCAGCATGGCGTTGCCAATGTGGTGGCGGGTTACATCGAGCAGCTCGACCATACCCTGCCCGAGCTTAAAACCGCATCGCGCAATTTTCATTAAGCCGCATTGCTGCAGTTCATACCGAACTGTACGCCTGACGCAGAACTTGATTAATCTGATGCGTTTAACACAGAGTCAATGGCGTCGAGCAATTCTGGTGCACCGGGTTTTGTACGCGAACCAAAATGCGTGACGCTTTGACCATTGGCCGAAACCAAATATTTGTTAAAGTTCCAACTTGGCTGCTGACCGGTTTTTTGCGCAAGTAAGGCAAACACGGCATTCGCCTCTTTGCCCGTGACCACGCTGGGTTCCAGCATGGTAAAGGTCACACCATAGTTCACATAGCAAACATCGGCAACTTTGTCGGTATCGGTGTACTCTTGTTTAAAGTCGTTGGAGGGAAAACCAATAATCGCCAAACGGTCGCCGAAACGTTTGTGTAAGGCCTCTAGCCCTTTAAACTGCCCAGTAAACCCACATTGACTGGCAGTATTCACAATCAGCATTGGCTTACCTGCGAATTTTGCGCAAAAATCAATCTCGGTTTTAGACCGCAGCTTCATGGCGCGATACGTCTGCAAGTCATGACAGGCAACGGCTTCTTGAGCTTGTGCGTCAACCGTTTGGTAAAATAGACTGAGTAGCAAACACATGCTAGCCAGACTTATGAATCGAAACATAGGGCACCTTACAAAATTTAGGTTCTTGTGGCGTACCTAAGGGTATGTTGCGACACGTCGTGATTATGTTAACACTGGTTCCGCCTGCTCAAACACCAAGTCACGTAATGCGTTCGCGGCATTCGACAAACTCCGTTTAGCATGCACGACAAGACCGAGGTCACGCGAGAGATTTACGCCAATATTCAGGCGCTGTAAACTGTCGCTATGCATGGTGATAGGCAACACAGACCATCCTAAGCCCGCTTCCGCCAGCATACGTAAAGTTTCTAAATTATTCGTTTCCATTTGCACGGAGAGACTTAAGTCATGTTCGTGAAACTGTCGACGCACGATTTTGTGTGTTTCGGTATCCTCACTCGGCAGCACGCAAGAATGCGTAGCCAGTTCCGCTAATGTGATTTTGTCAGATCTGGCTAGCGGATGGTCTAAGCCGACAACTATTTGCAATGGGTCGTGCCAGATCAATTGTTTGCTCAATTGATCTGGCAGTTCGCTCGGCAGCGTAATAATCGCAAACTCAATATCACCTTGCTGCACCGCGTGGAATGCTTTATCGGAATCCTCGAACAGAATATCCAGATGCACATTGGGGTAACGTTGGTGAAACTGTTTTAAGATTGGCGGCATACGATGCAAGCCGATGTGGTGCGCAATGGCAATCGCTAGGTTGCCACTGATCTCATCACTAAGCGTGGACGCAAACCGTTGCATGTCGTCAGCCTGACTCACCAGCTCCTGCGCTCTGGGCAATAACTGCTTACCGGCTTCGGTTAAACTGATCTGTCGTGCGATCCGATTAAACAGCTGAGTTCCTAACTCTTCCTCTAAGGCCGAGACACGTTTACTCACTGCCGGTTGAGTAACAAACAAGGATTCCGAGGCTTTGGAAAACGAGGCATATCGCGCCACGGCAATAAAGGCTTGCAAGGAAAAAATATCCATCGAAGGTGACCTCATTATGGATTCCATTTTGGAATCGATATTATAATAACAATGAATTTGTATTATCAATGAGCTTTGCTATATTTACCCGCATACAGGCGCGCCACGCGCCTCCTCTTCGGTGGTTATTCACGCTGACCACTTGTTTTTTCGAGACATTGCGCGCAAGCGCGAGACACAAATTCGAGGTATGTCATGGCAAAGACCATGTATGAAAAAATCTGGGACGCACACCTGGTTCACGAAGAACCCGGTCAGGCCCCGCTGATGTATGTTGACCGTCACTTGATGCATGAGGTGACTTCGCCGCAAGCATTCGAGGGCTTGAAGATGGCAGGCCGCCCCATTCGCAATCCACACAGTATTTTGGCGACATTGGATCACTGCGTGCCCACCAAACTGTCAGACCGCATCAATTTGCCGGATCCGATCGGTGCCAAGCAGGTTCAAACCATGATGAATAACTGTCAAGAACATGGTCTGACGCTGTACGACATGGAGAGCGAAAACAACGGCATTATTCACGTTGTGGTGCCCGAGCACGGATTTGTGCACCCAGGCATGACCACCGTCTGTGGTGACTCGCACACCGCCACGCACGGCGCGTTTGGCGCGTTGGCATTTGGTATTGGCACCTCTGAAGTTGAGCACGTGATGGCAACGCAATGTTTGCCACAGTCCAAGTCCAAAACCATGTTAGTGAAAGTGGATGGCCAGTTGTCAAAGTTCAGTACCGCCAAAGACATCGCGCTGGCCATCATCGGCAAAATCGGCACCGCTGGTGGTAATGGGTATGTCATCGAATACGCTGGCGAAGCCATCGAGGCGCTGTCGATGCAAGGCCGCATGACGCTCTGTAACATGGCGATTGAGTCTGGCGCTCGCGCCGGTCTGGTCGCACCAGATCAAAAAACCTATGACTTTCTGGAAGGCAAAGAATTCGCACCGAAAGGTGAGAAATGGGCACAGGCGCTGGCTTACTGGAAGTCATTGCCAAGCGACGCTGGTGCAGAATATGACCACGTGGTGACCTTGCGTGCTGAAGAGATCGCACCGCAAGTGACCTGGGGCACCTCACCAGAACAGGTTGTGCCAGTGGACAAAACGGTACCAGCTCCCGGTGATTTTGAGCAGGAAGGCAAGCAGATTGCGTGTCAAAGCGCACTCGAGTATATGGGCTTGCAAGCGGGCACCAAAATGACCGACATCTCGGTTGACTTCGTATTCTTGGGTTCCTGCACCAATTCACGCATCGAGGATTTTCGTGCTGCCGCAGAAGTCGCCAAGGGCACCAAAGTACCGGCGAATGTTACGGCGATTGCAGTGCCTGGTTCGTACCTCGTAAAAGCGCAGGCAGAACAAGAAGGTCTGGACAAGATTTTCACTGACGCTGGCTGGGAGTGGCGCGAGCCGGGCTGCTCAATGTGCTTGGCGATGAATGGTGATCAACTAAAACCAGGCGAACGCTGCGCATCCACATCAAACCGCAACTTTGAAGGTCGCCAGGGCAAAGGGGGTCGTACCCATCTGGTATCCCCTGCCATGGCTGCGGCCACGGCTGCCGCCGGTCGATTCGTCGATATCCGCGAACTGGAACAATAGGAGCACGATCATGGAAAAATACACTAAGCACACCAGCGTTGCCGCCTTGATGAATCGCAGCAATGTCGACACCGACCAAATCATCGCCAAGCAGTTCTTGAAGAAAGTTGAACGCACTGGCTTTGGAATTCATCTGTTCCACGACTGGCGCTACCTTGAGGACGGCACACTGAATCCGGATTTTGAGTTGAACAATCCAAAGTTTAAAGACGCACGCATTTTGGTCGCCGGCGATAACTTTGGTTGCGGGTCTTCACGCGAGCACGCACCTTGGGCAATTGACGACTATGGTTTCAACACCATTATCTCAACCAGTTTTGCCGATATCTTTTACAACAACTGTTTCAAGAACGGGATTCTGCCAATCGTAGTCGATGCACCAACACTAAAAGCGCTGATGAGCGAGATTCGAGAGAATGAGGGCGTTTCTTTCACTGTGGATCTTGAGAATCAATCGGTCAGCACGCCAGGTGGTATTGAGGTTAAATTTGACATCGACGGTTTTCGTAAACACAACCTGCTCGCAGGTCTGGATGACATTGGGTTGACCTTGAAGCACACCGATAAAATCGATCAGTACGAAGAACAACACAAGCAGAAGTTCCCTTGGTTGTGGGCTAGTTAACGCCAACGCTTTGGCACTGTCAAAAAAGGGCTGCGCATGCTGCCCTTTTTTGCGTTCTACCAGCCCGGAGTAACGAGGCTCGAGCACCAAGGCAATTGCGCGAAACCCTTTTATTTCCAAGTCAAAACTCGATATAGTCGAGAGCTTAACTGTTGAGTACCTGCATGTCACACAAGCCCAAAATCACCTTAATGGACACCACACTTCGCGATGGCGAACAAACCCAAGGCGTGTCATTTGCTCCTGGCGAGAAAGTCAGTATCGCTCAGGCCTTGCTTGGCCGATTGAAGGTGGATCGTATTGAAGTAGCTTCCGCTGGTGTTTCGCAAGGCGAACAAGAGGCTGTTAAGAAGATAAATCAATGGGCCTCACAGCACGGGTACTTGGACCGGGTCGAGGTGCTTGGCTTCGTGGATCACACACGCAGTGTCGACTGGATTACCAGCACTGGTGGCAAAGTCATCAACCTGTTAACCAAAGGCAGTGAAAAGCACTGCCGCATGCAACTGCGCCAGTCGCCTGAGCAGCATATCGAGAATATTCATAAAACCATCGACTACGCGCTGGAGCAAGGGGTTCAGGTCAATGTCTACCTGGAAGACTGGTCGAATGGCTATCAGGATTCACCGGAGTATGTGTATAACCTGATCACCGCACTTCACGAGCGCGAAATCGGACATTTTATGTTGCCGGACACTTTGGGTGTAATGTCACCTCAGGAAGTCAGCATCGCGATCAACGATATGGTGACGCGCTTCCCGGATCTAGCATTCGATTTTCATCCGCATAACGATTACGGCCTCGCCACCGCCAATGTGATGGCAGCGGTTGCTGCAGGCATCAGGTCAATTCATTGCACTATAAACTGCTTGGGCGAGCGTGCAGGCAATGCCTCGCTGGCAGAAGTCGCGGTCGTGTTACGCGACAAAATGCAGATCGAGCTGAGTATTGACGAAGAGCACATAGTCGATGTGAGTCAAATGGTGGAAAGTTTCTCTGGCAAATTCGTGGCTTGCAATGCGCCCATTCTAGGGTCTGATGTGTTCACACAAACTGCCGGCATTCATGCCGACGGCGATAAAAAAGGCGGGCTTTATGTGACTAATTTGACGCCGGAACGCTTCGCTCGCAAACGCACCTACGCACTCGGTAAACTCGCCGGTAAAGCGTCGCTCGAACAAAACCTTGATGAAATGGGTATCTCGCTGAGTGAGGAAGACCAGCAGAAAGTACTGGCAAAAGTGATTCAGCTCGGCGATTCAAAACAAGTTATCACACCTGAAGACCTGCCGTTCATCATCGCCGATGTGCTGGGTAGCAACGACGCCGCACGCGTGGTGCTTATTGACTGCACGACCTTTGGTCGCTTGAACGGAGATTCAACCGTGGAACTCACGGTGGCAATCGATGGCACTCAGCAATCTGCCAAGGGCGAAGGCAACGGTGCCTACGATGCGTTTGTTCACGCCTTGGATGAAATTCTGGAAAACTATGCCGAGTTGCAACGGCCGCGCCTGATTGATTACCAGGTACACATCCCCAAAGGGGGTAAGACCAATGCCTTGACCGAAGCGTCAATCACTTGGGAGCTGGATACAGGTCGCAAGATGACGACACGTGGCGTGCATTCGAATCAGGTAGTGGCCGCCATGTATGCCACACTAAAAGCGATTAATTCGAATGTGAGTGATCTGGGGCAATTTACCGCATTTGAATCAAGCACGATAGGCGCGTAAGCGCTCTGGGTTGAGTCCTTGCGCGCGAATGATTTTTAAATTACTGGTGTGTCCAGACTCAATTTGCACTGCGTGTTTTGGCAACCTCCACTCTTTGGCTAAGAATCGGATGATTTCCTTATTGGCTTTGCCTTTTTCTGGTGCTGCAGCGATCCTGAGTTTCAAATATTCGCCGACAAAACCGACCACTTCGGTTTGAGCCGCATTGGCGATCACTTTAATCGATATTCGCATTCTATTAGTATAGCGATAAACCGGTCGAGCGACCGCGACATTCAACGCACACATACCAACCCATCGAACACGCACGTGACCCCAGCCATCGACCTTGCCAACAATAATAACATCGACCATCAGGTGCACAGTTATGAACACGATGCATCGGCCGCATCGTATGGGGAAGAAGCCGCAATAGAGTTAGGCATTGACCCATCACAAGTTTTCAAAACTCTGGTGGTCGAGACGAATGCAGGTGAGTTACTGGTCGCAGTGGTACCAGTTTCACACCAGTTGAATCTCAAGTCGTTGGCCAAAGCGGCTAAGGCCAAGCGCTGTGATATGGCCGATAAATCAAAGGTACAACGCACCACTGGTTACATCTTAGGTGGCGTTAGCCCGCTCGGGCAAAAAAAACTATTGCGCACATTCATCGATGTGTCTGCACAAAGCTATGCGACAATCTTCGTCAGTGCTGGTCGTCGCGGACTGGAAATCGAACTTAGCCCAGCCGACCTTGCGTCCTTAACCAACGCGCACTTCACTCGCTTAACCTAACAATACGATCATGGAGAACCCTGTGTCTCATCTTACCATTCGCCCAGCCGAACCCAGTGATATTTCACAGATCTTAAAATTCGTGCATGAGCTGGCTGTTTACGAAAAGGAACCAAACGCAGTCGAGGCAACGGAGTCGGATATGCATGCCGCCTTATTTGGAAAACACGCCAACGTGTTTGGACTCATCGCTGAGCTGGACGCGCAGCCTGTTGGTTTTGCGGTGTATTTTTTCAATTTTTCAACTTGGCTTGGACGCAATGGCATTTACCTGGAAGACCTCTATGTCCGACCAGAGACTCGGGGACTTGGGGTTGGCAAAGCCCTGCTTCAGGAACTCGCAAAGATTGCGGTGGCGCGAGGCTGTGGTCGTGTGGAATGGAGCGTGCTTAACTGGAACGAACCAGCAATTCAGTTTTATCGTTCGATTGGTGCGGTACCACAAGATGAATGGACGGTATATCGCCTGACCGGGAATGCGCTGCAGCAGTTCGCCGCCGGTAGTTAGTCCTGAGTCACCTCTAAAATAGAGTACTCAGGCAGTCAAAACGTGACTAGCGCTTGCTACGATTTATCAGATCAGCGGGCGTGTCGACATCACGCAGAATACCTTGATCCCCAGTCGCGATGCGCCTTACCCGTGCATCGGGTGATTGTAATATCACTTTCCCGCCGTGATCGCCGGTTAACGCCTTCAGCTGGGGCGCAAACTGTGCGCCAAACAGTACAGGGTTGCCATCCTGATGCTGATAGCTCGGCACCACGATCCGCTCTGGGTGCGCATGGGCAAGGAGTTGTTGCACAGTTGACTCTGACACCCAGGGCATATCACCAAGCGCTATCAGCCAGCCGGTGGAACTCGATGTTTGACTTACGCCTTGGACAATACTTTGGCTCATGCCCTGCTCCGCAGCCGGATTATCGATCACGTGCACACCGGTTTGGATGACGATCTCACGTAATGCGTCGTCGTGACTGGCAATCACCACCGAGGGCCGCTCAAACACGGCTTGGTAACGGCGAATGGTGTGCACAATCATTGGCTCGCCCGAGGGCGACAAGCGATGTCTTAGCTTGGGACCACCAAAACGCTGTGAGCGCCCGGCTGCCAAAATTAAACACTCGATTGATTTATTCTTTGGATGCTGCATTCATCTGTGCAATGACTTCAGCCAGAATCGACACCGCGATCTGTTCTGGCGTAGTCGCGCCGATAGCCAAGCCGACCGGCCCGTTGATTTTGGCGCTCAATGACTCGTCGATTCCGTGAGCAGTCAGCTTTGCAAGACGCTCCCGATGGGTGCGGCGGCTGCCGAGCGCACCAAGGTAAAACGCTTTACTGTGCACGGTTTGCGCAAGAATCGGTACTTCTAAATCATGCTCGTGGAACAACGAAACCACGGCTGTAAATGGGTCGATGTTACTCAACAAATCGGCAGCACGCCCAAAGGACTCCACAATTATATCGTGTTCGCCTAGCAGGTTCTGAGTAGCGTCATTCTGAGCACAACAAATGACATCAAACCCGGACGCCAGCGCCAAACGCGTTAACCCAAGCATAATGGGCCCCTGACCAAATAACATGACACGAGGTGTGGGGAGGTAGTGTTTCGTTATCCGTTCAATAGAACGCGTGACTGGAAGCCTGCGCTCAAGGCTGGCCAAATCCATACGCAATTCGTCCAACGCCAACTGACAATCGAAGTACACATCAATACCAGAGCCACAGGGCAACTGAATATCAAAAAACGGTGAGTCTAGCCCATAGCGATGCACCTGATTCTGTCCACTGTGCAACACCAGCAACGCCTGATCCGCAATCGCTCGCTCGGCGCAACCACCAGTCAGTTGGCCATAGAAATGACCATCTGGACGAATTAGCATCTGCGTGCCAACTGGGTACGGAGCATTACCTTCAATATGCACCAGCGTTGCCAGAACTGCTTGGCCAACTTGCTCTAGCGTCTGCACGGTTTGCGTGAGTAGCTCCCGTGGAGATGGTGTGCGGTTTACTAACATAAGCGCTTCAACATCAACGTTGTCGCCGTGGTGATTATTCCGGCAATTTCTCCGCAATCAGATCGTGTATACGTTGTAATGATTCATGGTTTTGATATTTCAACGCGACACGCGATGTATTAGCCCAAACTTGATCATTGGTGGTGGCTTTTTCAATTAATTGGTCCAGATTCAACTTGTCGGCCTTGGCGGGTCCAGGAAAACCTAGTTTCCGCCGCGCGACGCGGTACGCCAACACCGTATTTTCATGCGTATCGGGCAACAGAATACAAGGTGTACCCGCCAGCAGAACGTCGTACAAGACGTTGTGCTCACAGTTCGTAATGACCACACGGCACTGCTCCGTGACCTTCTTTAAGTTAACCGGTTCACGTTGTAGTCTAATATTAGGGATGTTGGTTCGCGCGATCAGCTTTTCTGACGCGTCAGGGATTACCATCAGCGTTGGTGCACCACGTTTGGCTAGCTGATTCACAACCGCCTCAAGATGTGGTGACTCGGTACTCATTTGGACAAATACTTTGTCGCCTTCCAGCGCAGGCCATTTCGGGTCCGGTGCTTGATGCTTATCAGACCAACGCACGACGTACTTCGCATCGCGTTTTCCGTAGTGATCGATTTCAGCTAACGAAGTAACCCAGTGATCAGCATGAGAAAATAATTCCTGTGCTGATTTAAAAGAAACGTTGTTAAAGTTGAGCGCTTTGACGGCCGCATTGACTTCAACCAGCAATGGCTCATCCTCGGCGTGTAACAGCGCGTCCGCCTCGTCCTTTTTCATGGTGTTTGCGGTCCATGGCACCAAGCTCGGTAACGGCGCCTTCTTCGGTGGAACGGTATACCCCATACCCATCATGACACAGGGAATCATCAGCAATTTGGCGGCCAAAGTCGCAGTTGGTGCTGCATCGGTCATCACCAGATCCGCATCACTGATGGCAAAAAGATGCAGCCAGCCACGCACTGCAGGTACCAGATTCTCTCTGTTCGCAAACCCTTTTGATAACAGTATCGAGGCGTGGTTAACCAACCGCCGCTGCCGGGCTTTATCGGAGACAAGGATCTGCGGCGCCTGAAAAACCGGTACCTTGTCGAATGCGTCAGTGCGGTGTGCCAATCCGAGATCATTGCACACCAATCTGACAGAATGACCTTTCGAGCGAAGTTCGGTCGCACAACTTGCTAACCGCAACAACGCGCGAGGGCCATGTTCCATTTCCGAACAAAGAACCACATTTGCCATAGAGAATCTCTCGCTAAGTTATCATGCCCGCAACTTGTGGACGGGACTCAGTTCGTTGATCGCAAGCATGCAAACGGCCAATACTTACGTTAGTGCAGCTAATGATATCCTGTTTAGCAACTTTACGCATCATGCTGAAAATCCAAGAAAAAAGTCGACCATTCGGATAAATCACCCGCTTGGGTGATGCACGCGGCAATGGAACTCGCCATAATGGGTACCGTGAGTACCGAACTCATACTCACACGCAGTTCGATCACCGCGCCAGCCTATTGAGTGTGGCGCGAGTACTAACAAGGAGCAACCGATGAAAAAACGTAAATTTTCCGGGGCCGGCACCGGCTTAAATAAAAAGCAACGAAGTACTCTGGAACTCTGGCAGGAGCATATGGCTGCGTTGGCACGCGCCAGCAATCCAAATCAACAGGATACTCAGACTGATATAAAACCGAACCAGGTGTTGTCTGAAGCAACCTACGCCACGATTGCCACCATCGAGCCACAGCCAACGTCTTACTAGATTGACACGTCATCAAGCGGTGAACTAGTCTGCCTTTTTACTCATTGGTTTCAGGTCGATCGGGGTACACAAATCGGCGTCGTTATTGCGCGGATTGCCAACCGCTTTTGCAACCGGCCAGTAAACAATACTAGGTGCGTCCACCATATGCAAAAAGCGCTGCGCGACTGTGTCATCTTCCAGCCAGCGGCGCGCGGAGGCTGGATTCAACAAAACCGGCATGCGTGGATGGATTGCGGACAGTGCACCCATCGCAGGCTTGGTCAGCATGGTGCAGGACAGTTTTTCTTGCCACGGCTCGTACAGTCCTGCTGCGACCAATCCACCAACGTTTCGATCGGTTAGATAGAACGGTTGTTTGCCATCATCGGTTTGCTTCCACTCATAATACCCGGCCATGGGAATGACACAGCGCCGTTTCTTTGCCCAAGCGGAGCGGAACGTCGGTTTTTCACTGACAGTTTCAAGACGTGCATTAAAGGTGGCAAAATTAGAAGTGAACTCTTTAGCCCAAGAGGGGATCATACCCCACCGCATCACCTGCCCCTGCCATAGATCACCTTGCAGAGTAAACGCCGCGATATCCGCGCTCGGTGCCACATTGTAAGACAGCGGCACGTCGGGCCATTCCGCTAACATAGTCGACCAACCTAACATTTTCGGTAAATGATTGTTGAATCGACCACACATCGGCTGCGTCCTAACTTAGTCTGACGTCGCGCCAGTGTTCGATAATATCGTCCACTAAGGCGCGCTCGGCCCGTCCGGATGTTACCTGCGACGGTGTGCGACTGAACTTCGGTGCTGGCGCAGGTTGCGTTACCCCATCAAGATCTAGATACGCCTCACGAGCACGCATGTGGGGGTCCTGAGTCGCTTCTTGAAAATCCAGCACGGGCGCAACGCAAGCATCGGAATCGGCAAAAATTTTTGACCACTCATCCCGTGTTTTCGTCGCCACCACGGCGGCAAGTTTTGTTTTCAGTTCCGGCCAGCGCCGTGGATCTTGCTGATGTTTGAAGTCACTCGGATCAAGCGCCATTTTTTCACACAATTCCGCGTAGAACTGCGGCTCAATGGCACCGATGGACAAATAACCACCATCAGCGGTCTCGTAGGTGTCGTAGAAATGCGCACCGGAATCAAGCAGGTTGACCCCACGCTGATTCTGCCACATGCCAATTTTGCTTAGGCTGTAAAACAAAGACATCAGATTGGCAGTGCCTTCCGTAATCGCGGCATCGACCACCTGTCCTTGACCGGATTGATGGCGCTCATAGAGCGCCGCCAGTACCCCCATGAGCAAAAACATCGTACCACCACCATAGTCACCAACAAGGTTCAGCGGTGGAACTGGGCTCTCCGTGGGACGCCCCATTGCGTACAATGCACCCGTTAAGGCGATATAGTTAATATCGTGCCCGGCGGTGTGTGACCGAGGCCCGGTTTGTCCCCAACCCGTCATGCGACCGTAAATTAAGCCAGGGTTGGTGCCGGTGAAGGTTTCGGGGCCTAATCCCAGACGTTCCATGACCCCAGGTCGAAATCCTTCCAGTAGGATATCAGCTTGATCAATCAAGGTTTTAGCCTGTTGCAGGTTCGACTCAGATTTGAGATTTAATTCAACGACTGACTTACCGCGCCGCGTCACATCAACGGGCGGCTGCAAAGGATTATTGGCCTTGTCCAGCACCACCACCTCGGCCCCCATATCAGCCAACAACATGCCCGCCAGTGGCACTGGGCCGATGGCGGACATCTCAACAACTTTAAGACCAGTGAGTGTACCCATCAGTCGAGTATACTGCTGTAGGCGTCAGAGAACACGTCACGACCGATAATCAATTTCATGATCTCGGAGGTGCCGGCGTAGATTCGACTGATTCGCGCATCGGTAAACATGCGGCAAATATCGTACTCTTGCATATAGCCTGCACCACCGTGTAGCTGCACACCCAGATCCATCATCTTCCATTCCAGTTCAGCGCCAATCAATTTGAGTTTGGCCCCCATATTGGCAGTCAATTTACCCTCGTTGTGCAAGGCCACGCAGTGGTCGAGATACACTTGTGCCACCTCGATCTCAGCGTCCATTTGCGCCATTTCAAATTGAGTATTCTGAAAATCAGAGATTTTCTTACCAAATGCCTTGCGCTCCATCACAAAATCACGCGTCACATTGAATGCTTTGCGGGCACTGGAAATGGTACCAACGGCGTTCAATAATCGCTCTTCGGCCAATCCTTCCATTAGATAGAAAAAGCCCTTACCTGGCTCGCCAAGCACATTTTCTTTCGGTACTTTGACATTATTGAAAAAGAGCTCGGCGGTATCCTGCGCTTTGAGGCCCATCTTTTCAAGGTTACGTCCACGCTCAAAACCGTCCATTCCACGCTCGACCACCATTAACACCATCGCATGTGCACTCTCGGCGCCTTCAAGTTTGGCAGCCACGACCACGTAGTCCGCTAAAATTCCGTTCGAGATGTAGGTCTTAGACCCATTCAATACAAAGTGATCACCGCCATCTCGCACTGTGGTTCGCATACCCGACAAATCGCTGCCTGCGTCTGGCTCTGTCATGGCAATAGCGAGAATTTTTTCTCCAGACACACAACCCGGCAAGAAGCGTTGACGCTGCTCTTCGTTTGCGTATTTGTACAAATACGGACCGACCAGTCGACTGTGCAGGGTATTAAACCACTCACCGCACTGCTGGCGCACGGTTTCTTCAATAATAATCTGCTCATAGCGAAAATCGTTATCGCCCAGGCCACCATACTTCTCATCCGGCCAAATCATTAGGAAACCTTGCTCACCGGCTTTGGTAAACGCTTCACGGTCAACGATGCCGTTTTCGCGCCACTTTGCCATATTGGGCGCAATATGTTGTTCTAGGAATTTGCGATACGCCTCGCGGAACATGGTTTGTTCTTCGGTAAAATTTCTCATAATTCGGTCTCTCAAGTCGGTACGTGATATGAATCCATTTTAGGTTCTCCGCCCTATTGCACAATGACAGTAGCCATTAGAAATATAGACATATCTTATCGTACACTTGATTGTACTGACTCAGCTGCGATTGCGGGATAAGGTGAGATGTCTATTTTAGTTTCTGGGATGTCATTGTTACACGGAGCAACTCAGCTAGAATAGAGCTATCAATACTAACGAAACTAGATGCGCGGCCTAGCCCGCCGTGCCGCCAGGAGAGAACTCGCATGAATCTTAATGACGCTATCAAACAACGACGCTCGGTTCGAGCGTACCAGGACAAACAGGTAGATCCGGAGTTGATTCGTAAAATTTTTAGTGACGCACAAGATTCACCATCAAACTGCAACACCCAACCTTGGCACGTGGTGGTGGTATCCGGCGCAGCGCGTGACGCTGTCGAACAATCGATGGTCAGCGACATCATGGCCGGCAAAACTCCGACGCCGCACTTCACACCTGGCGACCAGAACCTGAAAGATGAGTACCGCAAACGCCAGATTGACTGTGCAATCTCACTCTACGATTCTGTCGGCGTAAAGTACGAGGAAAAAGATAAACGTCAGCAGTTGATGCTGCGAAACTGGCAGTTTTTTGGTGCACCGCACGCGGCCTTTTTCTCAATGCCGAAAACCATGAGCGAGATCAACGCGGTTGACATGGGCATTTATCTGCAAACGGTGATGTTATTGATGACGGCAAACGGACTGGCGAGCTGCCCGCAAGGCGCGCTGGCCATGTATACGGATAAGGTTCAGGAGTTGGCTAACATTCCTGAGAATCACGCCATCATGTTTGGTTTATCGTTTGGGTACGCGGATGAATCGAACCCAATCAATCAATTTGAAGTCGGACGTGCCAACGTCGACGATCTGGTTGAGTTTATCTCAGAAGTCTAGGGCCATACTCAGCCAATAAAGCGGGCGATGGACTGCATTGCCCGCCGAGCGTCGGCCAATAGTGGTGAGAACATTTGAAAATCATGAAACTGCCCCGTGTAGTTTTCGAGTTGCACCACCACGCCAGCCTGCTGGGCGGCCAGATTGAAGGCTTGGATCTGATCGTAAAGCAACTCCCCAGTGCCACATTGTATTAACGTATGAGGCAAGCGATATAAGTCCGCGTCCAGCACCTTCACACGCGCACTCAAGCGCGCATCTCCTTGCATCAACGCTTGGTAGCTCTGCTGCAGGAATTCAGCCCGAAATACATCGCTGCTCGCATTCGATTGCATTGTACCCGCGTCATCTGTTGGATCGACCCAAGGTGATATCAACACCAGCTTGCTGGCCGAATTAGCCGCCTCACCCGCTTCGTGCAATCGTGCTAGATCAATCGCAGTAGTCACCGCCAGCGCACCGCCAGCCGAATCCCCTGCCACGATCAGTTTGGCACCAGAATAAATCTCAGCCACCGCTTGGGCCACCGCCAAGCAATCATCTTGCGGTGTTGGAAAAGTATGTTCCGGCGCCAATCGATAGTCCGGGGCAATCACCAAGCACTTTGAATTAATTGCCAGCTGTGCGATCAAAGCTCGGTGGCTAGCAGGCGAGCCGGCCACATAACCGCCGCCGTGTAGATAGAGGATAATTTTTGATTGAAAGTAAGGCCCCTTGGGCGCGGCCATCATTACTGGCACCTCAGCCAAGGAATGCTGTGTAAAGTGAGTTTTCAGCATCGATGGGTGGGGCACCACCGAGGTGTTCATCTGCCCCCTGAGCCAAGACAAGGGGCGTTTATTTCCCGCGACAAACAACTCGCGCACGGCCCGCGCGCACAACTCACTTGACCATGAGCGCCCGGGCATTCTCAGCGGTGAGAACCACATCGACTTTGCTGCTTTGAATACCAATCGACTCATGCGGCAACCTCGTGTCGATTATCGACCCTTGAACACCGTCTTGGTCTTAGCAAAAAAGGCCTGAATAGCGTTAGCCGCGTCTTCGCTTTGCCCTAGCGCTGTTTGTTCTACTGCTTCGGCGTCAATCACCTCTGCGTAGCTCATTTCAAAGGATCGCCGCATGACACGCTTCACAGCTGTTTGAGCCAGTGGTGCGCCCGCTGCCAGATGCTCGGCCCAAGCTTGTGCTTTTTCACGCAACTCGGCTGCTGGGACTACTTTATTGGCAACCCCCAATTGTAGACACTCATCCGCAGTCAGTCGTCCCGCGTCAACCGCCATTTCCAACGCGCGTTGATAACCCAGCTTTTGCAACAACAACCAGGTAGCACCGCCGTCCGGCATGAGACCAATCGCTGAAAACGCTTGATACAAATACGCGTCATCCGCCATCATCACCAAATCACAATTCATAACCGCCGCACTGCCAATTCCTGCGGCGACACCGTTCACCGCCGCAATATATAGCTTGCTGGAATCATGAATACCCATCAACCAGGGCGTGTACTCGGCGGCACATTGCGAAACAAATGAGTCATGGCCTTTGGTACCTTCTTTCAGGTTGGCCCCAGCTGAAAAACTGCGGCCTTCACCGGTGAGGATGGCTACCCGCACATCATCGTCTTGCTCCACCAGTTTAACGGCATCAATAAACTCCAAACGCATAGCCTGATGAAACGCGTTCAGCGAATCCGGCGTATTCAAAGCAATGGTGGCTACTCGGTTAGTGACTGAGTAATTGATAAATTTAAATTCTGACATGCTTCCTCGTGCGTTATGCGAATACTAGGCAAACAGCTTACCGTTTTTGGCGTGCTCTTTCACTATTTGTGGGCAGGCAAAGCGCTCGCCAAAGGCTGCCTCGAGTTCTCCACAGCGCTGGATGAACGCATCCAGACCATAAGTGTTGACGAACTGGATAAAACCACCTGTGTGCGCCGGTGCACCGATTCCGAAGATTGAACCAATGTTGGCGTCCGCCACTGAGCGAAGCACGCCAGTCTCAAGACACTTGAGAGTCTCGATCACTTGGCGGAACATAAGACGGTCTTTGATGTCTTGGTCACTGATTTTGTACTCTGGTTTGTAGTATAAATCATACAATTTTGGCCAAATATTCTTACTGCCATCTTCATGATATTCGTAATAGCCACCACCATGATGTCGGCCACCGCGACCATGGTCGGTAATCATATCTTTGATCACGCGACGGATCACATCACCGTTGCTCCATTTGTCCGTCACACCCATTTCAGCCCACGTTTCCTGTGCTTTACGAGTTAATTCCAAACTGGTTTCATCTTGAACCTGTAACGGGCCGACCGGCATACCGACAGACTTACCCAAGTTGTCGATACGTTTAGGGTGTGCGCCTTCAGTAAGCAGGTGTGCGCCTTCATCCAGATACGTACCAAACGTGCGCGAGGTGAAAAAACCCAATGAATCGTTCACCACAATCGGCGTCTTACGAATTTGCATGGTGTAATCGAACGCTTTGGCCAGGGCTTCGTCGCTGGTCTTCTCGCCACAAATAATTTCCACCAACGGCATTTTGTCGACCGGTGAAAAGAAGTGAATCCCAATAAAGTTCTCTGGTTTAACGCTGGCTTCCGCCAATTCTGTAATCGGCAGAGTCGACGTATTCGAACCCCAGAAACCGTCTTCCGCCAAACATGGTTCAAGCTCCTGTGTGATCTTGTGTTTGAGCGCAATGTTCTCAAACACGGCTTCGATAATCAGATCGCAACCATTCAGGTCTTCATTTTTATCGGTGGGCAAAATCAAATCTAATACCGACTTGGCTTTGGCTTCATCCATTTGTCCGCGCGCAACACGCTTATTTAACAGAGCTTCAGAATAAGCCTTGCCCTTGTCTGCTGCCGACTGCGAAATATCTTTCAGCACCACTTCAATACCAGCCATGGCTGAGACATACGCAATACCCTGCCCCATCATACCTGCACCGAGAATACCAACTTTACGGGTTTTCATCGGCTCAACATTGGCTGGTCGACTGGCACCGCCATTAATCTTATTGAGCTGAAAGAAAAACGTCGAGATCATGTTCTTAGCTACTGGGCCGGTCGCAATTTTAGTAAATTCACGTCCCTCGATCCGCAATGCCGTATCCACGTCTAGCATAGTCGACTGGAATGCCACATCCATTGCTGCCGTCATCTGCGGCATGAGACCACGAGATTTCTGATGCAACATGGTTGGCGCCATCACCGCCAATTGCGCATTCTTCGGCGAGTTTACGGCGCCACCCGGCACACGATAACCCTTGGTATCCCAAGGTTGAGCCGCTGCTTCGGGTTTATCTTTGTTGGCTAGAATGTGTGCCTTTGCTGCCGGAACCAGCTCATCGAGACTGTCCACCGTAGCGTCAATCAAACCATTTGCCAGGGCTTTCTCCGGCGTCAAGCGTTTGCTTTCTAGAATATACGGCAGCGCTTTTTCAACCCCGATCAACTTCGTCAGACGTACCACACCGCCACCGCCCGGAAACAAACCGAGTGAACACTCCGGCAAACCGATTTGCACAGATTTGTGATTGAAGGCAATGCGGTGGTTGCACGCCAAACAGATCTCATAGCCGCCACCAAGAGCCGGACCATTAATCGCCGCCACAACCGGTACCGGCAATTTCTCTAGACGACGTAAGTCGTTCTTCATGGCTTCGCCACCGGCAAAAAATGATTCCGCGTCTTCTGGCTTGGCCGCTAACAGTACGTTCAGATCGCCACCAGCAAAAAACACCTTTTTAGCCGAGGCAAATACCACGCCAGTTAAGCCCTCTTCGGCTTCCAACTTGGCCACGGCTTCATTCATCGCAGTGTGGTATTCCGAATTCATCGCGTTAACCGGACCACTCATATCCATGGTCACTACCACGATGCCGTCGTTATCTTTTTCGTATTTAAATGCACTCATGAGTTTTATCCTGTTTGGTTAAACGCGTTCGATTATGGTTGAAATGCCCATGCCACCACCGACACATAAGGACAACATGCCGCGATTGAGGTCGCGACGCTCAAGTTCGTCGAGCATTGAGCTAAGAATGCAGCCGCCGGTCGCACCCAATGGGTGCCCCATCGCGATTGCACCACCAACCACGTTGGTAATATCGTGCTCAATGCCTAGATCACGCATGTAACGCAACGCCACGGAGGCAAACGCTTCATTGATTTCCCACAAATCGATGTCCGAGGCCGACATACCTGCCGTTTTCAACGCTTTCTTGGCGGCGGGTCCAGGGCCTGTCAGCATAATAATCGGGTCAGTCGAGAGAATTGCGGTCGCCACCACGCGTGCACGTGGTGTCAGGCCCAAATCCTGTCCGGCTTGTTTTGAGCCGATCAATACGGCACTGGCGCCATCCACAATGCCCGACGAATTGCCCGGTGTGTGCACGTGATTAACCGCTTCCAATTGCGGGTACTTTTTCATCACGATGTCGTCGAATCCATATTTACCCATTTCAGCAAACGACGCGCGCAACCCAGCAAGCGCTTCCATAGTGGTATTGGGCTTAATAAAATCGTCACGGTGGAGAATCGTGACACCATTTTTATCGGTCACCGGAATCACTGAACCATCAAACCAACCGTTGTCCCGCGCCGCCGTTGCACGCTTTTGTGATTCCAACGCATAGGCATCCACATCTTCGCGCGAATAACCGTCAATCGTGGCAATGGTATCAGCACCAATTCCTTGTGGTACAAAACTCTCTTTAATGGCAAAGGCCGCATCCATGCCCATGGCACCGCCGTCCGAGCCCATCGGCACCCGTGACATACACTCAATACCGCCAGCCACGACCAATTGATCCCAGCCCGCAGCGACTTTCGCCGCCGCAGTATTAATTGCTTCCAAACCCGAGGCGCAGAACCGATTGAGTTGCACACCCGCGACTGATTCATCCCAATCCGCATTTTGAACAATCATCTTGGCAATGTCGCTTCCCTGCTCACCAACCGGCGACACACAACCCATGACCACATCGTCAACATATGACGTGTCGAGATCCTGACGCTGTTGCAACGCCCGCAACAACCCAGCCCCTAGGTCAATTGGTTTTACCTCGTGCAGACTGCCGTCCGCCTTGCCTTTGCTACGCGGTGTGCGCACGGCGTCATAAATATAAGCGGTGTTGCTCATCATACTCCTCATTTGGTTGGGGTTAACGCGATTCTCACACCATTCTACTGTGTCGACCTCGACACTCAATGACAGAAGCTATCGAATAAATGGACATGTTCTATCAAACTTTGCGCATAAATATGCTTTAATTATCAAATGAAAGACGCAACCATTGATACCTGCTTTGTTTCCATGCTGCTCGAAGGTGCTCAGCGTCAAGGTTTGGAATGTGATCAATTGCTTTTGCGCAACGGCATCTCCAGATTGGCGCTGGACAAACCGGGTACCCAAGTATCACTAAGGTCGTTCGCAGCCTTTGCCATCGAGGTCATGAAACTGTTAGATGACGAGTGCCTAGGACTCACGTCACAAAAGCAACCGCTGGGCAGTTTTAATATGATGTGCCGGGCGAGTATTAGTGCGCGCAATATTCACCGATCACTGCGGCGTTCTGCTAAGTTTTGGAATCTGTTCAAGAATGCCTATCACCATCAGGTTCAGGTGGAGGACGAGACTGTCAGCTACATTCTGCAACCACTCAGTGGCAAAGAACCAATCAATAATTATATGGCCGAGGCCATTCTGTCATCAGTACATCGTTTTCATTGCTGGCTGGGCGGCCAATTTATACCGCTTGACGCGGTTCAGTTCGTACACACAGAACCAAGCTACAGCGATCAATACCGCCCCCTGTTTTACGGCGCACCCGTCAGCTACCAAGGGGAAGATTCACGCATCTGTTTCCCCAGACGGCACTTGGAACTCGAAATAGTGCAAACGCCCGAGACATTGGATACCTATCTCAAAGGCACGAATTTATCCCTCCTATACCAACCCAAAAATTATCGCGTCATCGGAGACCAAGTTCGACAATGGTTGGAACGACACATCAAACAAGGTAATTATCGCGCAACCCTCAAGGAAGCCGCCAGTCATTTTCAAATGAGTCAGCAAGTACTGCATCGGCGGCTGCAGGCCGAAGACCTGAGTTTCAAGGAGATAAAAATGCAGACCCGGCGCGATATTGCCATTGGGTTGATCTTTGAAAACAAAGTGAAGATTGAAGAAATAGCAACTCGCGTTGGCTTTTCTGAACCCAGCGCGTTTATTCGCGCTTTTAAAGCTTGGACCGGTTATACACCGCTGGCATACCGCCAAAATCATAGGTAAAGTTAGCCCTTTGAAGCATTTCAACCCAACGCCTTTGCGGAACCAATCATGACGTGGATTATTCTCTTCGCCGTACTGCTCACACTTTGGCTGGTGGCAGTGTTCGTTTTATCCGGCCAGGACATGCGCAATTTTGACTCAGCGGTCGATGATGTATTCGAGAATCACCCTGAAGATGAGCAGGCTGTGAAGTCACTGGTAACGGTCTTAAAAGACACGCGGGCGAAAGCCAGTGGAACGCGATCCATTAAGAAAGCTTTGGGCGTGGTGCGTGAATTTGCCGACAATATCTCTGCAGACCTAGAGACAGACAGTGAGTTTAAGCAAGTCACTTGCGATGGTGTCAAGGCCGAGTGGACGATTCCTCAAAATTGCCGTCCTGGTCGCCGCATTCTGTTTCTACACGGCGGTGCGTTTATCTTCGGCAGCCCATTAGGGCACCGAAAAATGAGTGATCAACTCGCCAAACTCGCGCAGGCAGCGGTTCTATCGGTAGATTATCGACTGATGCCAGAACATGGCCGTAAAGCCAGTATTATCGATGCGCAAATCGCGTATCAATGGTTGCTACAACACGATGTCGATGGTGTTCATGCCCTGGATACACTGCTGGTTGCTGGCGACTCCGCGGGCGGCAATTTAGCGCTCATGCTGGCGAGCTGGAGTAAAACACACACTAAGCGACAACCGGATGCCGTGATCGCCTTCTCGCCATCAACCGACATGACCATGATGTCACCAACCATCAAATCCAATCGACTCACGGATCTGATGCTGGGCGAAGGACTCGGTCTCCTCAGTCGACTTCCTGCGGTTGCTCGTGCTTGGATTGGGTTAGTGACGCTGCGCATGAATCCAGCCAATCCGCTTGCTTCGCCGGTGTTTGGTGATTTGAGTTCGCTGCCGCCAACGCTAATCCATGCCAGCAGCAATGAGATGCTGTTGGGCGAGGCAATCCGCTACGCGAACCGAGCAAAAGCCATGGGCTCAGACGTCACACTCCAAGTATGGAAAGATCAAATCCACGACTGGCATTTATTCAACCTCGGCTATGGTTCCGCTAACCACGCTTGGCGAGAAGTTGAAAAATTTATTCATCAGGTGGTGCCCGTGGCGGCACTCGAAGCACCGAAGTCAGCGTCTAATCACTAAACGTCGGCTTACGATTCTGCATGGCGGCCATCACCGCCTCAATTTGATTTGGCGTGCCGATGATCTGATCCTGTGCGGCTGACTCCGTCATCAGGCCCTCAGCTTCGGACTGATAATAACTGCGGTCAATGATTTGCTTTGCCGCACGGATCGCATCTGGGTTTTTATCGGCAATCTGCGCCGCGATGTCCATGGCATGCGCTACCGGGTCATCGACAATATCAGTAATAAACCCCCACTCTTTGGCCTGTTCAGCGGAGAATATTTTTGCTGTGTAGGTCAACTCACGAATGATGTCATCGCGCACCATGTGCCGCATTATTTGCGTGCTGCTCATATCTGGAACGATGCCCCACTTAAGCTCCAAAATGGAATATCGACTGGTCGCACTGGCGTAGCGAAAGTCTGCGCCGAGCGCAATCTGTAAGCCACCACCCAATGCCACGCCATCAATCGCAGCAATCACTGGCATGGGCAGCTTGCGCCACATCCATGCGGCGTATTGCGGTGCGTTGGCGATACCGTGCGTTCGCTCTGAAAGCCCACCTGCGGTGGCGGTTTGCACGTTATCCCCAGACTGCGGTGACAACATAGCGCTGAAATTCGATTTATCTAGGCCCGCACAGAAGTTGTCTCCCGCACCGGACAGCACCACCACGCGGACTGATTTATCAGCGCGCAACTGCTCTTCAAGCATAGGAATGGCAGCGAACATCTCTGGGTCAAGCGCGTTCATCTTCTCGGGGCGGCTTAACTTTACGTGAGCAACATGATTGCTCACGTCTAAACTAATACGGTCATTTATCATAATCAAACTTCTCGTGGAATGGAGTGTGCCATCAGCTCAGTGTGGTTGCTTCACGGTCGAACAACATCAAGATCGGCGGTAAAATTAAAAAATCAAATATCAGTGCAATTAAAATGGTGATCGCAGTCAGCGCCCCTGACATCGCATTCAGATTGAAGTCCGAGGTGGTCAGCACGCCAAACCCACAGGCCAGCACCACTGTGGTCACAATCAATGCTGAGCCCACATTTTCAAACGCGTAATGAATAGCCGATTCCGGACTCAGCCCCTTGATCTGGCGAGCACGGCGGTACTTTGAAATAAAATGCACTGTGTCGTCGACCAATATACCCAACGAAATACTGAATACCGCAGCCACCGCCATGTTCACCTGCCCGACCAACAGGCCCCACAAACCAAACGCCATGAAAGCGGGTATTGCATTCGGAATCATACTAATCAGAGCATAACGAAATGAGCGCAACGCAATCAGAATGGTGATGGTAACACCAATAATTGCGAACAGACCGCCCCACAACATAGAGCGAATATTGTTGGCACCAATATGTGCAAACATTAAACTCACACTGGAACCGGGTTCTACCGACGCTTGATAATTTGTTTTCAGCCATTGATGCGAACGTTCAGCCAGATCGATCAACTCAAGATTGGTCATCTTTTGCGTAATCACACTGATCTTCGTAGCGGACTTATCCAGATTGAGCTGATTATTTAAGTCTAAGCCATACGGCAGCGACATCTCGTACATGAGATTGTATTGCGCCGCCAGATCAGCTCGCTCTGGAATCGCATAATACGCCGGATCATCTCCATTCATGCTGCGGTTAAGCCGCTTAATCACATCAACATAGGAACCCACATGCACCACATAGGGCTGGGCTTCCAGAAACCGACTAAACTGGTCGAGTGTTGTAAGAAAATCCGGATCACTGACACACGAGGACGTACCGCAGTTCAGCGTAAAATTGATGTCTTTCACCCCAGGAAGATACTTAATTGAGAATTCGATTGACTCACGAAACGGCACACCACGTTGAAAGTAGGCAATGGGGTCGTCGTCCAACTGGTTGCGCGGTAAAAAAGAGATCAGTAAAACGGCACTCAGTATGCTCACGACCAGTGCTTTGTGTCGATTCGCCACCACCCAGTGCGCATAGCGACTCATCCAGCGCTGCTTGTCAGCCACCATGTTTCCTTTGCGCGTGAGTAACATAACGACCGACGGCAATAGAGTAAAAGTGAGCACCATGGCCCACATCACGCCGATCGCTGTCATATTCCCCAATTCCACAAACGGTGGCGAAATCGAGAAGTTCAGCGTAAGAAAGCCCACCGCCGTGGTGATACTGGTCAGAATAATCGGTTGTAGGTTGAGTCGTAAGCTTTCAGCCATGGCCTCCAACGGCGACAGCTCCTCACCTAGACCACGCAAATAGACCGACAGCAAATGTACCGCATCACATACTGCGATGGTCAGTACTATGGTGGGGGTCATAACATTCACGGTGTTGATCGGGTACCCGATCCAGCCCGCGCTACCCACCGCCGCAATACTGGCACAGGCAATCACTAACAAAGTAGCCACCACTGTGCCAATGGAGCGAAAAAAGAAGATCAACAACAGCAAGATGACCAGGTACATGAGCGGGATCAGTGATGATGCATCGCGCTGGGCAGATTCATTAAATGAGTTGGTGATCTTCGATACACCCGCAATATGCATTTCCAACTCTGGATACCGCGCTTGAAATTCCCGCACCGCGGCGCGCCCAAACGCCACTACCTCCGGATGCGAGGCATCACGTTTAGCCCGTTGTGCCTTTTGCGTTTCCAGATCCGCAGTCTTGTCCACCTCTGGCGGTAGTTCCAAATTAACATTAACCAGTGCGGTTTTGCCATCCGCCGACACCATGCGATTAACCAATTGCTTTTCAGTTAACGCAATGCGTTTCACCTTGGCTATTTTGTCCGCGCTCAAGTCAGCCGGGGCCAGCACAAGGTCTTCCACCAAAAGATCGTCTCCATTTGCCTCGGTGTGCTGAAAATTGGTAATCGAATCAACTCGCATCACGAACGGCGTCTGCCATGCGTGTTCGGTGAGTTCATAGATCGCCGTCAGGACTCGCGAGTTAAACAAATCACCTTCTTTAGGGCGCAGTAAGATGGCTAAGTTATCGGTACTCGTGTATGTGTCTTGGATTGCCTCATGCGCCACCAATTGGGGTTCGTCTTCCTCAAAATATATCTTATAGTCAGACTCGAGGTATAAATCCCGGATACCGAAGCCGAGTATAGCGGTCAGCAGCACGCTTAAAATGGCGAGCCAGTGTCGCCAACGCAGCAAAAACTCAGTAAATTTTTGTTCCATTGTGTTTTTGGGCAAGGCAGTATTCTCCGTGAACTCCGCAAGATATCATAAAGTCATGTCGACAAAACTAATCGGATCAAATATTTTAACTTTATCCACACTCTGATTGCGGCATAATCCGACCCAGCGGAAACACCCAATTAACCATCGAGAAATAAAATGGAAGAAGCGTACAAAAAGATAATCGAAGCCTGCGGCGAAGACCTTACGCGGCCTGGACTGGTAGACACGCCAAAACGTGCTGCCAAAGCCATGCAGTTTTTGACCCGTGGCTACGAGCAAAAGCTGGATGAGGTTATTAACAATGCCTTATTCCCTTCCGACTCTCGTGAAATGGTGATCGTCAAAGACATTGAACTCTATTCTATGTGTGAGCACCATTTGCTGCCGTTCATCGGTCGCGCGCACGTGGCCTACATTCCCAATGGCAAAGTACTCGGTTTGTCTAAAATTGCCCGAATCGTCGACATGTACGCTCGCCGGATGCAAATCCAGGAACAGTTGACCACCGAAATCGCCGAGACCATCCAACAAGTAACCGAAGCCGAAGGCGTAGCCGTGGTGATTGAAGCCAAGCATATGTGTATGATGATGCGAGGCGTCGAGAAACAAAACTCATCGATGAAAACATCGTCAATGTTGGGAATCTTTCGAGACAACCAGTCGACGCGCTCTGAGTTTTTATCACTCATCAATAATTGATCTCTTTAAATACCGAAAAATCACCTGCTCGGGTGAGGCGCTCGGGTGACACCGTCGATACTATTGTTGTCGACAGGGACACCTGGAAGTGTCGTCAGTAAGTTATTGCTAACGGTTCAAGGAGAACAACTCTGTCATTGAGTGTGGCCCCACCATAAGAGACCGCATTCGGGTTTTAGGTTGCTACCCCTGCTCCAAGGATTGTCCGAAGGTAGCAACCTATTTCCGCCCGACTTTCAGCTATCGGTATTGATCGATATTAATTTTTCGACTGTTATCGTTGGCCTTGACGACTGCGGCTAACATCGCGTCCAACTGTTCACGCTCAAATACGCGCCCGTTGAGGATGACTGTATTAATTGTCTTGGTATTTTCGATCGCATCTAGCGGATTTTGCTCAAGCAAAACGAGGTCTGCACGGCGACCTGGTGCGATCCAGCCTGCGTCACTGTGCATCAGTTCTGCCGGAGCGCGTGTCGCCGATGCCAGCGCCTGTGCGGGACTCATGCCACCTCGTTGCAAAGACACTAACTCATCATGCAGAGAGAACCCAGGCACCACCAAGTTACCGCCGGAATCGGTGCCAGCGACAATGTTGACACCTCGACGCACCATCGCACGTAACAAAATGTGGTGCGCGGTTTCTCTGGCTCGCCAGAATGCATCATTTTTATGGAAAGCATCTGAATTCGGTTCCGCCTCCGCCTCGAACTGGTTGTAGCCCGGCAACCAACCAACTTTGTATTGATCAGAATCTTGCGTGCCTTCCACCAGGCCCGGGTTCGCATACTCGATCGCCACATCCTTCAACGCGGCCTCAAGGTCACTAAACTGATCATGAATGTTTTCCATGAACCACAATACCGAATTCACTGTGATGTCGTTCGCCAATAGGTCATCAATAATAGCGTCACTGCGCGCTTCGACGTGAGCGAAAAAGGCTTCACTACCTTGCTCATGAATGGAACCGAACTCGCGAATCAGTACACGCACGATCTCTTCCAGATGCGCCACTTCGTTTTGTTGCGTCACGGTGAGTTCATTTAATTCCATCATCAACGGAAAATGACCCGTGGTTGGCACGCCTAACTCGGAAGCCAGCTTATTCACCGCTCGGTAGCTCGGCATGTCCAGGTGGTAGGTTTTAATCGCATCATAGCCCTGCTCAGCATAGGTTTTCACTAAGCGCTCGGCCTGCTCGACACTACGCGTAGTCTTATGGAACGTGATCAACTCAAAGAATGCCCCCTCGAGCAGGTCCTTCGTGTTGATCGGTGGTGAAGACACGAATAATTTGGGGCCAATTCGGTCGCCCTGCTCGATTTCAGAACGCCATCTCAACCGCGCTGTCGGTCCACCCAGATCACGCACATGCGTGACACCATTGGCCACATACAACAACAGGTCATTGGGACTCTTTAATAAGTGCATATGTGAATCGACCAACCCAGGAATCAGATACTTGCCTTCACCGTTGATCTGTCTTGCATCGTGTGAGGCTACGCCGTCTTGCGTGATTGAAATTATCTCACCGCCATCCACCACCACGGTGCGATTCGCCAACATAGACTGCCCATCTTCAGACAGCACATTGACATTACTTATCGCGACTAATTCACTACGCGATGCAAAGGCGGTGTAATCGACCTCTTGCGTGTGCGCGCCGTAGATTGCGTCAACACCATTTGTAAACCAGAGCAAAACACATAAAACCAGTACCAGCAGTATCGCGAACAGACCCAAGAGCCATTTAGAGAGTGTTTTTAGCATAATTAAGTTCCATCAGTTATTGATGGCGCAAGTACAACATTCCAGATTGCGAATCGCGTCCACGTTTATAATATTGGACGCCGGGCGGCGGCCTAAATTTGTTGTGTGCGGTATTGCGTTGGTGTGACACCCGTTACTTTTTTAAAGATCGCGTTAAAACTGCTCTTGGAGGAAAATCCGGCATCCAATGCCAGGTCAATTAACTTTCGGTCAGCGGGCTGCCCAAGTTGCTCACACACTTCGGCTACGCGGTATTCATTGATGAACTGATTAAAGTTCTTGCCATCATGCTGATTCAGCGTTTCGGAAAGCTGATGCACACTGACACCAACCTGCTCCGCCAACGCTGCCAGAGTGAGCTGACTGTCTCGATACAGGCATTGCGTCTCGACCTGTTGCTTCACCAGATTCAAGACCTTAGCGCGAGTCTCACGATCCAGCACGCCGTCGGCCTCTGGTTTAACTCTGAGGCTGGTGACGGACGGTAATTCGAGCTGCGTGATGTGAAAAAGCGCCGGGTTCCGCCACTGCATAACGGCCACAAAATACACCATCACAACCAACAGAAAATCAGCCAACATATTAAACGTCGGCGCATATGTGACAGCAACCGACTCGCGCATGAGGAAATAGAACAGCACTTTTAGACCCCAGATCAACACGGTGAACCCGATCAGCGTCCACAACCAACTAAAAATATCTGGGTTATAGGCCGACAAGGTCTTTCGTGCTTGACCTTGTGAACGTCTGACCAATCGCACTAGCAATACGATGTAGACTACAATCTGGCCGTAAAAAACCACTTGGGTCAGCGTGTGTCGGAGTAACGTGGTTTGTGGCACGCGCACGAATTCAAGTGCACGCTCGGACGAGAGCAAAATGTCGTAGTTCAGTAGACAGCAAAGGAGCAAGGGAAGCAAGTGCACGGCATCGCCTAGCCTTAATCCGGAATCGGTGAGTGCCGTGCGACAATACAGATAGGTAAGTCCACCCGAACATGCGGGCAGAAACAGTAGAACCCCAATAAGCCAAGAAAAAGCACTGTTGCCAGCAAATACAATCATCGGCAGGAAGAATATCGTGGCAATCAACAAGCATTGCACGGCGAGAATTTTACCAGCACTGTTCACTCGTCGGTCCGTGATGAGCAACGTGAACAATAACAGCCCCTGTAGCCCGCCGATGACGAGAATTACGGTTTGAGCCAGCGACATCGGTATACTGAATTGGTCGTATTCGGCGTGCTATTAAGCGATGTGACTTCCTTTCATGGTGTATACGTTCACCTGTACTATTGAATTAACCCATCATCTTTATTAACCGGTGTACCGGAACGGATCAACTCTCGAGCCGTGGTAATTTTGCATCGCTGTTCCACGCAAGCGGCAACCGCTGGCGGCATGACATCACAAGTCGACATCATCTGATTTTTGAGATTATTCTGGTGCGCTAGTTCTGCGGATTGCTTGGCCAGCTCCTCCAGCTGGACAATCGCGTCGGTGCCGATCAGTTTTGAGTATGCCATGTAACCACTCGGGCCTCCGCAAGCGCGCTGCCCAAGCGGGATCGTGGCGCAATCGGCGTCTGTTTCACAAACCCTGGAACCCACGATTCGCTCCATCTCTGCGTATACGTCTTCGATCGCAGCCGGAATCGGTGCACTGGTGGCCGCCACGTCCAGTTTCGGCTTCTCATCACTCGCTGCACATGCCGATAACGGCAGCAAACATGCCACAAGTACTCCTAGTCGAACAAGTTTCATAAACAGACTCCAATTAATTGTTTCAGTTCTCAAGTTTGGCTGATTAGCTTGCAGCGTATATCAACTTGTGACGTTACGGTAATGTTCGAACTCGAGCAAGCCGTTCAGACCTGACAGCGTTGCCGTACCGCTTCGTACAGACAAACACCGGTAGCCACAGACACATTGAGACTGGACACCACCGAACCGGCCATCGGCAAACTGACCAGACAGTCACACTTCTCGGCCGTGAGTTTTCGCAACCCTTTACCTTCGGCCCCCATAACGATCGCAATCGCCCCAGTCAAATCTTGTTGATATAGATCATGGTCGGCTTTGTCAGAAGTACCGATCATCCAGAGCCCTGCTCGCTTAAGCATATCCATACTGCGGGCCAGGTTCGGCACGCGAAAAATCGGCATGGTTTCCGCCGCGCCGCTCGCGACCTTTTGAACTACGGAGGTAATCGGGCTAGCGTTATCCTTAGCCACCACCACCGCATCCACGCCAGCGGCATCGGCAGTCCTCAAACATGCACCAAAATTATGCGGATCTTGAACGTGATCAAGTATCAGTAACAAGGCTGGTTTTGCGGCTGGCTGTTGCTCGATAAAATGACGCAAGTCTTTGTCACCGCCAACTGCACGTGGCCTTGCAAGCAGGGCCACACCCTGATGCTGCGGACTGCCACAACGACGATCCAGCGTGGCACGATCCACCGGATGAATCGACAAGCCGATGGTACTGGCTTGAGTCAAAATATCCGCCTGGACTTGATTCGAGGGATTAATCACCACCCAGAGCTCAATCGCTCGCTCGGGATTCACCCGTAACACAGCACTGACAGCATGGTGCCCAATCACCCAGGATTGTTGTTGACTCATTTTGATCGCTCCAATTCGCTATGTATCTGCGTCTACAAAAAAAACCGCGGCAAGTTTACCTCAAGCGCGGATGAAAACGCGACTTATCGTCGGTGCTTACTCCCTTTATGGTGATGTTTGCCGTGGCCACTAACTTGCTGATTACTCTTCGATCGCTTACCGCGACGAAACTTTTCGTTCTTGATGTCGGTCAACGCAAAGTCAATCCTGCCTTGATCCATATCAACCCGCGCTACCTGTACCTCCAAGCGATCACCCGTGGTGTAGACGCGGCCTGAGTGTTCGCCGATCAAGCGCCGGGTTTCTGAATCAAAGCGATAATAATCCTGCCCCAGTGACGTTATGTGCACCAGCCCATCAACATAAAACTCCTCGAGTTCCACGAACAGACCAAACTCAGTGACACTGGACACCACACCATGCAATTTTTCACCAATTTTATGGCTCATAAACTCACATTTTAACCACTGCACAGCCTCACGCGTGGCTGCTTCAGCACGACGCTCGGTGGATGACGCCTGCTCGGCAGTCTTCTCGACCTCAATGAACTTTTCGTCCGAATCTTGTAACTCAGGGTCGGTCAGCAAACGGCGTATCTGCCGATGGACAAGCAAATCCGGGTACCGTCGAATCGGCGACGTGAAATGCGTGTAGGAATCGAAATTTAGTGCGAAGTGTCCGTTATTTTCAACGTCGTAGCGTGCCTGCTTCATACTGCGCAACAAGGCAGTTTGCACAATCTTGGCGGTCAACGGATCATCTACTTCCTTCATCACTTTGGAAAAATCTTGCGGCCCCGGTGTGTCGCCACCGGGCAGTAACAATTTGAATTGACGTAGAAAGGTACGGGCGTCGGCAATTTTGTCCTCATCTGGGGCATCATGGACGCGATAAATACCAGCCGCATTGGAGTCATTCAACATTAAAGAAGCACAGATATTTGCCGCTAGCATGCACTCTTCGATCAAGCGATGAGCATCATTTCGCTCTCTTGCTTCAACGCGCTCAATCTTGCGTTCATCATCAAAAATGATAATTGGTTCGGGTATCTCGAACTCGATCGTGCCGATTGCGCGACGTCGTGCACCGAGTCGCTTGGACAAGGCGTACAAGGCCTTAATCGGCGCATGCAACGCTGGTGCAATGCTTGATTCAGTCGCATCGCCAGCAACCAATGCTGCGACCTGGGTGTAGGTAAGGCGCGCATGCGAATGCATTACCGCCTGGTAGAAATCATAGCTTTCGATTTCTCCCTCACGGTCAACAACCATGTCGCACACAAAACATAAGCGATCCACTTCCGGCTTCAAAGAGCACAGCCCATTCGACAAAATCTCAGGCAACATGGGGATCACATTATTCGGAAAATAGACCGAGGTACCTCGTTGCCAAGCTTCCAGATCTAGGGGACTGTGTTCTTTTACGTAGGAAGACACATCAGCAATCGCAACGACCAACCGATGTTTACCGTCATTCAACGGTTCACAATAGACCGCATCATCGAAATCGCGCGCGTCTTCGCCATCAATGGTGACGAGCGGCAGATCGCGAATATCGGTTCGGCCTCGTTTATCCGCTTCGCTCACTGTTTCAGAAAAGCCGTCGATCTGGCGCACCACCGCCTCCGGCCACTCGTACGGTAATTGGTGCTTGCGGATCGCGATTTCGATCTCCATGCCCGGCGCCAAGTAGTCACCCAACACGTCGACAATCTCCCCAACCGGTTGAAAATGTTTGGTTGGGTGTTTGGTTATTTTAACCGACACAACTTGACCGGTTTCGGCGCCCGCCGTATGTTCTGGCAGCACAAAAATGTCCTGGCCGATACGCTGATCGTCTGGTACCACAAAGTGTAGATTATTCTCATTGTAGTAGCGCCCAACCACTTCGAGGTTACCGCGCTCAATGACATCCACAATCTGACCAAACAATTTATGTCGGCGGTCACGCCCAACGATACGGACGTTGACGATGTCGTTGTGCAGCACCTCACGCATTTCGTGTGAGCGCAGGAACACTTTCTCGCGCGTTTCATCAGTCAAAACGTAGCCGTGGCCATCAACGTGGCCGACCACACGCCCGCGGTGTTCCTGGATCGCGTGTTTCATCGCCCAGCGGTGTTTGCTAAGTTGCGATACTTTACCTTCGTCGCGGAGTTGCTCGAGAATCTCAAAGGTTTCTTGTCGGCCTTCCTTGCCGACTCGTCCTAAGGTCTCAGCGATGGCCTTGGTGTTGGCTGGTTCGCGTCGCTGAGACAGGTACTTAAGCACAATACTGGTGCTCAAGCGTTTATGTTTTCGTGTGGATTTATTTTTGGTTTTATTTTTCTTTTTCAAATTCCTAATCTTTTCCTGACCTGTCTATACCGACTAGGCGTACAGGTCTCTTAAAATAATCGTTTCCGCCCGATCCGGGCCAGTCGAAACGATATCAATTGGCACACCGACCAGCTCGGCCAATCGTGCCACATAGTTTTGCGCTGCCTCAGGCAAGTCGGCCAGAGACTGAGCACCCTGGGTGTCTTCAGACCATCCAGGCATTGTTTCATATACTGGTTTACATTGTGCCAGAGCATCTGCACCAGCTGGTGAAACCGACAGTCTACGCCCTTGGTATTCGTAGGCAGTACAGATTTTGAGTTCGGACAAGCCATCCAGCACATCCAGTTTAGTCAAACACAGTGAGGTCAGACCATTGACCTGCCGGGAACGTCGCATTAACACAGAATCAAACCAACCACACCGGCGTGAACGCCCGGTTGTGGCACCGAATTCATGGCCTTTGGTGCCGAGATGTTCGCCAACTTCACAATCGAGCTCAGTTGGAAACGGACCTGCGCCAACGCGTGTGGTATACGCTTTAACGATTCCCAGGACATCATCAAATGCCGTCGGCCCGATGCCACTACCTGCCGCAGCGTAACCCGCCGATGTGTTGGATGAGGTCACGTACGGATAGGTACCGTGATCGATATCCAACATCATGCCTTGCGCGCCCTCGAACATCATCGGACGCCCCGCACGGCTGTAATCGTCCAGCAATTGAGTCACATCAACGGTCATGGACGCCAATCGATCCTTATAGCCCAGACACTGATCCAGCACCTGTTTAAAATCTAGTGGCTCCACCTTGTAATAGTTAATAAGGGCAAAATTGTGATATTCCATCACGCTTTCTAATTTATCGGCGAAATGATAGTCGTATACCAAATCTCCGAGGCGAATACCGCGTCGAGCTACTTTGTCTTCGTAAGCTGGACCAATGCCACGGCCTGTGGTGCCAATAGCTTTGTTACCACGCTTGATTTCGCGCGCTTGATCCAGCGCCACATGGTGCGGCAAGATTAAAGGGCAAGCTTCACTGATACCCAGCCGCTCGGTAACCGGCACGCCATTGGCTTCAAGTTGTTCAACTTCTTCAAACAAGGCGTCCGGGGCCAATACCACACCGTTGCCGATCAAACACTGCACACCGTCGCGCAGAATACCTGACGGAATCAGGTGCAGCACGGTCTTCTTACCGTCAATTACCAGCGTATGACCCGCATTATGTCCGCCTTGAAAGCGCACCACCACGTTGGCAACATCCGTTAACAAGTCGACAACTTTCCCCTTACCTTCGTCGCCCCACTGCGTGCCAACGACAATTACTTTTTTGCTCATACGGTTTTCGATATCACAATTACGGTGTTTCTTTAGTCGCAGATTGACTGAATCAGACTGCGTCGAGTTTGTTGGCGCAAGCCTATTACGCCAGCTTTACCAGAGTTTTGAGGTCGGCACTAAAGCCGGTTGCGGGCCGACTACGGCCAAACAATTTACCAATCCGATCGTAGCGACCGCCTTGGGCAACGGCACGTCCGCGACCGCTCACAAACGCATCGTATTTTAGTCCGGTGTGGTAGCGGTAACCAGCAACGTCGGCTAAGTCGATATGCACTTTGACCTTTGGTGCGCTCGCTTGAAGGTGTTCGACAACATTACTGAGTTGCTGCAAAGCCGATTGTAACTCGTCGTCATTGGCGAGCATGTCACGTGCGGTACTGAGCACGGCCACGCCGCCTTGCAAATCGAGTAAAGCATTGAACGGTGCCACATCCACCTGTGCTTGCAGTTCGGCCAAGTCAGGACGAGATTTGCGCAGCAATACATCACGTAAACGTTGTTCCGTACTGCCCTCAATGGCTTGTTGTTGTAGCAACGCGCGATAAATCCCAACATGACCAATACTCAGTGTGACATCCGGCGCGCGGCTTAAACTCAACGTCTGCAACATCGCGTCAATAACTTGCATATCGGCACTTTCGTCTTCGATTCCAAACACCTCGGCACCAATCTGTAATAGCTCTCGCTGCCCGCCCATTTGCGCAGGTTGTGTGCGCAGGACGGTGCCAGCATAACAGAGCTTATTGACCTCGCGGTCAGCCAGATAGTGCGAATCGATACGCGCGATTTGAGGCGTAATATCGGCCCGAATTCCCAACATACGGTGCGTATGCTGATCCATGAATTTGTAGGTTTGGGTATCGAGTTCCTCACCGGTCCCGGTGAGTAATGCATCGACGAACTCCATTACCGGCGGCATCACCAAATCGAAGCCACGTTCAGTGAGGTCATCAAGAACCGCACGTCGTAGCATTTCTAATTTGATTGCCTCGTCTGGCAGGATTTCTTCAACACCTTCTGGTAGTAGCCAGTTAGCGTCATTAACCATGGCGAGTAGCCTTTACAAGGGTCTGGGTTGATTACGCGCAGATTATACGTGCAAGCCGAGATCGAATATAGCCCTGAGCCAGAATTACTGACGGGTTTATCGGCCGCAATCCGGCGCAGTAGCGATCGACCGATCGATAAAGCGTCGATGTCGCGCATAGATGCGAACATCGACGCTCGATTTCATCGGTCGAACTATTTAGTCGCTGAATTGAAATGCTTAAAGAATTCCGAGTTTGAATCCAAGATGATCAAATCACCCGACGAGTTGAACGTTGACTTGTAGGCGTTGAGTGAACGGAAAAATTCATAGAACTCCTCATCAGCACCGAACGCATCTGCGTAAATTTTTGTTGCCGTAGCATCGGCGTCACCGCGCGTCAACTGCGCTTTTTTCTCAGCCTCGGAGACTAACTCAACCTTGGTGCGGTCTGCATTCGCGCGTATTTCAATGGCGACCTCATTACCCGTTGCGCGATACTCATTGGCAATTCGCTGACGCTCTGAACGCATACGTTCAAAGACGTTAGCTTGAATTTGATCAGCCAAATCAACGCGTTTCAAGCGCACGTCGACGACCTCAACTCCAATCGCCGATGCCTCACCATCAATTGCCTGCTGCACAATACTCATAATTTCACCACGGTCACCGGCGACCACGTCACGAATATTGCGTCGTGCGATCTGAGCTTTTAGGCTGTTATTGATCTTTTGTTCCAGACGGTTCTCGGCGTTGGCACGAAACTTCACTGTTTTGTAGTACTTTTGCAAATCGGTGATGCGCCATTTCACGAAACTGTCGACCAACAACTCTTCTTTATCGACGGTGATAAAGCGCTCTGGCGGACGATCCATGGTTTGGATTCGCACATCGTATTTCTCAATGGTATTAACCAATGGCAGCTTGAAGTTCAAACCAGGTTGGATTTCCTCACCCGAGAATTCACCAAACTTAAACTTTAATGCGCGCTCCCATTCTTTGACTGTAAACAGTGAGCTTGAAAGAACAGCAGCCAACAGTGCCAGCAAGATCAACAGCACAATAAACAAGTTTTCGGATTTCATTTAGCGACCTCCTCGACGAATTGTCGACGACGTAGTTTGCGCCGGCGGTGTCGTGGTTTGCGGAATCAAGTTGCCATCTTCGCGCGATGTGTTGCGGGGCCGAACCTGCCCTTTGTTTTCGATAATTTTATCGATCGGTAAATACATTAAACTGTTTCCACTACCAGATTCCTGGTCGATCATAACTTTGCTGCTGTCGGCCAACACTTGTTCCATGGCTTCGATGTACAAACGTTTTCGCGTAATTGCAGGCGCTTTCTGGTATTCCTCAAGAATCTTGCTAAAACGCTCGGCTTCACCCGTGGCTTCCGCTACGATTTTCGCTTTGTACGCTTCGGCTTCCTGCAAAATACGTGCCGCCTCACCTCGCGCATTAGGCACAATTTGTTTAGCGTAAGCTTCCGCTTGGTTTTTCAACTTTTCACGATCCTGATCCGCCTTAACCACGTCGTCAAAGGCATCACGAACCTGTACTGGCGGTTTAGCATCCTGAATTTCAATCGACTCAATTTGAATTCCGTAATTGTAGCGATCCAGAATAACTTGCAGTAGAGACTCGGTTTCTGAGTCCACCACCGCACGACCGGTGGTGAGCAGTTCATCCATCTCGGTGCGACCAACAACTTCTCGTAGCGCACTCTCGGTGGCACTGCGGACCACATCATTAATCCCGATACCAGAACGTTGCCCCAATGTCAGATCTCCGGTATTGAATACAAGATCTTCAATCGACTTAATGGTGTACTGCACTGCCATCGTCACGTCGACGATATTTTGGTCTTCTGTCAGCATCAGGGCCTCTTTTGGTTCAGAGGCATTTCCGCGATAGCCCACTTCCACAGTACGAACCTGCTGGGTATCGATCACAATCTTTTCTTCAATCGGCCAGACGATAAACTTCAGGCCTGCGCCGACCGTTTGTTTAAACTTGCCGAATCGTAACTCGACACTTTGGTGACCCTCATCGACCTGATAGACCGACTGTGTAGCCCAATATCCGAGCAACACAAGCAATGCCAACAGGTACGGGGCGAACATACCGCCTCGACCACCTTTACCATTGCGACCACCGCCAAAACGTTTACGTACGTTATCGATAATCTGATCAATATCGGGGTTCTGATTACCTCGATTGTTGCCGTTTCCCCAAGGATCACGGCCTCCCGAGTTACCTGAGCCAGGTTCATTCCAAGGCATTCGTAATTTCTCCAAATAAGAAGGTTTATGCGTTTAATTCTACCAAAATCGGAGTGATAACGGTGACTACAAAGCATCAATCTGAGTAATCTCAGATTGCTTCTGCAACCAACCAAAATCAGCCGGTGACATTTCCAACTCCAGCTCAAAGGAGCCATCGTCTGCGACCGTCTCGGTCTTCACCACACTTTTCTGATACAACGATGCGCGCAGCTTACCCTCACTCGCAGGTAAGATAATGCGGCAACGAGTGTGCAGGCGTGACAAGTGCTCCGTCACCGCTGACATTAACAGATCGATGCCGTGACCACTGTGCGCCGACAACCAGATACTGTCAATCAGGCCAGCCGAATTGCGTTTGACCTTGGGTTGTGCACCCGTCAGGTCGATTTTGTTATAGACCATGATGGTCGGTATTGCACTGGCGCCGATTTCAGCCAGCACCTTGTTAACCTCTGAGATGCACTGCTCGCGATGGGCACTGGCGACATCCACCACGTGCAACAGCAACTGAGCATTGGCAACTTCCTCCAATGTCGAATGAAAGGCCTCGACCAGCGAGTGCGGCAGATCACGAATAAACCCAACGGTATCCGATAAAATCGAAGTCCCAAATTCCGCAAGTTCAACTCGACGCATTGTGGTGTCAAGTGTCGCGAACAACTGATCCTGAGCAAATACATCAGCGTCTGTGATCCGATTGAATAAAGACGATTTACCGGCATTGGTATAACCCACTAATGACACGGTCGGCACCGGTACCTTGGCGCGAGACTTGCGTCTGAGTTGGCGCTGGGCAGAAACCGTGTCCAAACGTTTATTCAGCGCTTTAATTCGATGTCCGATCAGACGGCGGTCGGTTTCAAGCTGCGTCTCACCTGGGCCACGCAGGCCGATCCCACCTTTTTGACGCTCTAAGTGTGTCCAGCCGCGCACCAACCGCGTTGAAATATGCTGTAACTGTGCAAGCTCGACTTGCAATTTACCCTCATGACTGGTGGCACGCTGGGCAAAGATATCCAAAATTAGACCAGTCCGGTCCAGCACACGGACTTTGAGCGCACGTTCAAGGTTTCGTTCCTGAATCGGACTCACTGAGTGGTTCAATATAACCAGTTCTATGTTGTCGGACTCAACACGCTGCTGGACTTCCTCTAACTTCCCTTTACCGATGTAGGTCGAAGGATCAGGCGTCCGTCGAAATGCGGTTATGGTGTCGAGCACCTCAGCGCCGGCGGACTCAGCCAGCAACTTGATCTCTTCTAAGATCTCTGAGTCTTCGTGCGAGGAGTCGCGCTGAAATAAGATCAGCGCGCGGGGTTGGGATTTAGCTTCAGCGAGTTCAAACACAGTATTAATTTAATTCGCTGCGGAGTTCGCAGCAGACGTTTAATCAGTTAGCCCATGCTGGCGGGCGAATGCCACCAGCACGCAATTCTGATCAACAGAAACCATTTCAAATGGAGAATAACTCACTGATTGAAAATTACGATTCGTCGTCAAAATCGATTTTAACGGCTTTTGCTGGTACCACCGTAGAAACAGCATGTTTGTAAATCATTTGATTTACCGTGTTGCGCAGCACAATAACGAACTGATCAAACGACTCTACTTGCCCTTGCAGCTTGATACCATTTACCAAGTAGATCGAAACCGGAATACGTTCTTTTCTAAGCGCATTTAGGAAAGGGTCTTGCAGCGCTGTGCCTTTATTCTGTGCCATTGTTCTTATTCTCGTTTTACTATTTATTAGATCATTTATTTGAACGCTGTAAACTGATCATACTGATAATTCTACGCACCATGCTCAACCACCGGATTCTTATCAAGAACATCGTTCCGACGATTCGCTTGCAAGAATTTCCATGAGCTCCAATGCGGGTACTCTTTAACAAATTCAGATCACGATCGTTTTCATTATATTCTACTTAAATGACAATTTTCTCTAATTTAGCGCGCTAAACACTAACAATTGAGCGAATAAGCGTAACAAGCGGTTGAAATTGCTTATTTTCTAAACCTGTATCGATCCACCAAAGCATATTTCGCTGATTGCGCAGCCAAGTCAACTGTCGTTTTGCCAGCTGCCGCGTTGCCGCAACCCCTTTGCTCCGCATAGTGTCATAATTAAGGTCGCCATTCAGAAATTCAAGCATCTGGCGATATCCAATCATTTTCATTGCAGTCGATTCTGAGTCCACACCGCGGGCCAAGAGTGTTTCAACCTCTGCCTGCAAACCTTGATCCAGCATAATGTCGAACCGCTTAGCAATACGTTGATGTAACACGGATCGATCGGAAAACGCTAACGCGACCTTCAACATAGGGTTGGGCACTGGCGGCTTACGGCTGGCATTGTGGCTCGCTACGGTCCGACCACTGGTGAGAACGATCTCGAGTGCGCGCTGAATGCGTTGAGCATCGGCTGGATCAATGCGCGCCGCACTCTCGGGGTCTAGCGCAGCCAGTCGCGCATGCTGCACCACCCAGCCGGACGCTTGCGCGCCTTGAGTGATTTCATCACGTAGTGCTTGATCCGCTTTGGGCAAATCACTTAAACCTTGTTCTAAGGCGTTGAAGTAAAACATGGTGCCACCAGCCAACACTGGCAGCTTACCGCGGGCTGTGATCGATTCAATCAACTGATTACAATCGGTGTAGAAATCCGCCACAGAATAGGTGTCGTTCGGATCACGAATATCCACCAGATGGTGCGGGTAGCGACGTAAAAAATCAACGTCGGGCTTGGCAGTGCCGATATTCATCTCACGATAAACCAACGACGAATCGACGCTGATGATTTCGCAATCAAGCCCATCATAAAGTTGTGCTGCCACATCGGTTTTCCCGGTCGCGGTCGGCCCCATGATACAGATCACAGGAATCTCTGTCGCACTCTGCCCGTGGTTTTGCATTACTGCCCTCGCTTGAACCAACTGTCGAGTTGGCCCAGCGACATCTGGACCCAAGTCGGCCGCCCATGATTGCACTGTCCACTGCGTTCGGTAATTTCCATATCACGCAGCAACGCATTCATTTCTGGTATCGATAACTGGCGGTTCGCACGCACTGAACCGTGACATGCCATCGACGACAAGATTTCATGCATAGTTTCCTGGATTCGATCACTGTGCTCGTCCGCCACTAAGTCGGACAAGACATCGCGCACCAACTGCGACACATCGGCTTTCGCTAACAGGTCCGGCACGCTGCGCACGACGAGGACATTTTCGTCTATTTGTTCAACCTCCAAGCCAAGCTGATCGAACAGTGTTTGCTGTGACCTCCATGCCTGGATTTCATTATCGCTGACTTGAATGGTTACCGGAACCAGTAGTGGCTGCTGCCGTATCGCGGCACCTTCCATACCAGTCTTGAGGCGCTCGTAAGTGATTCGCTCATGAGCAGCATGCATATCCACCAGCACCAGGCCTTTTTCATTCTCCGCCAAGATGTAGATGCCTTTCAATTGCCCTAACGCATAGCCCAGTGGCGGTATGGTACCGTCAGCATGGGTGTCAGCCTTAGGAATCTCAGGTGACGTAACTCCGGGGTCTGGACGAAACACTGAGTCCGCAATTTGTTGATAACCGGCGATCTGTTCGCGGACAGCATCCGGTGACATGCGCTCCGATGCCTGGGCATGAGAAACCGGGGCCTGCGCGTAGTTAAAGGGCCGCTGCTCGGTAATTTGCTCCGGTGCCGTGTAGGAAGTCTGTGGCTTTGGACTGGCCGCCCCGTGTTGTGCGTCGACCTGCAAACTGCCCACTTCACCGGCGCTGCTACTCATCACTCGCTGCAGACTGCGAAACACAAAACTGTGTACCGCGCCGCTCTCGCGGAAACGCACCTCGTGCTTGGTTGGATGCACGTTCACATCCACGCGAGCCGGATCCATTTCCAGATACAAAACGTAGACTGGGTGACGACCATGGAACAGAACGTCTTGGTAACCCAAACGCACGGCGTGCACGATGGTTTTATCGCGAATAAGGCGTCCGTTAAGGAAAAAATACTGCATGTCCGCTTGACTGCGAGAAAAACTCGGCAAACCGGCCCAACCCGAAAGCCGCATATCTTCACGTTGTTCTGTAAAATAAACACTGTTCTCCGGCACGTTATCACCGCAGACCATTTTCAGACGGCGCGGATCATCAGCGGGTACCGATGGCAGGTGCAAAACAACTTTGCCATTGTGCGACAGCTTGAAAGCCACATCAAAACGCGACAACGCCATGCGTCGTACGATCTGATCCAAATGTTTAAATTCAGTGGCGTCCGTGCGTAAAAATTTTCGTCGTGCTGGCGTGTTATAAAACAAATCACGCGTTTCGATCGTCGTGCCAACCGGGTGCGCTACTGGCGTCGGCTCCGTTGTCAGGTTGTTACCATCACTGGAGACCATCCAGCCCTGCTCAGCACCGCGTTCACGGGATTGAATCGTCATCCGCGTGACTGAGGCAATACTCGGCAATGCTTCACCGCGAAAACCAAGCGTGGCGATCTGTTCTAAGTCTTGCAGATCTTGAATTTTACTGGTGGCATGCCGCGACAAGGCCATAGCCAAGTCCTGCCTTAAAATACCGTGACCGTTATCTGATATTTTAAGCCGCTTCACGCCGGCGTTATCTACGTCAACATCGATGGCGGTCGCGCCGGCATCCAACGCGTTCTCGATCAACTCTTTCAACATCGAGGCGGGCCGTTCGATGATTTCGCCGGCTGCGATCTGGTTAATTAATCGCGGGTCCAGCGCATGAATGCGATGCTGAGACGGATCGGTGTGAGACATAGTAAGGCGAGAATATAGAATCTACTGAGGGATTTTCAAAACCTGACCGAGCATAACAGTTCGGTTGCGCATATTGTTGGCCTGCATGATTTTTTTCTCAGTCGAACCGTATTTAAGCGCAATCTCAGACAAAGTATCACCACGCACCACTTTATGTTGCGAGATTACATCGCGCACAGCAAGCCCACCTGGCAAACGAAGTTTCTGCCCCAAGTACAGGGTATCCTTCGACAAGCCATTCAACTGTTTGAGCGCGCGAATCGTGACATTATATCGGGCGGATATTTTTGACAGCGAATCTCCCCGACGCACCACATGCACTGCTGGTTTAGCCGAGCGTGAAGGCTTATTCGCCACCGGTGTATCTACGGCACTTCGAGGCAGTTTGAGGCGCGCACCCAGTACAGCAGTATCGCGTTTCAACCCATTTAAAGATTTGAGCGTTCGTACTGATACCCCATACTTCTGCGCTATGGTCGATAGGGTATCACCTCTCACCACCTGGTGATAAACAGGCGAGCTTGACGCTGAATTACTGGCGACTCTGGGCGCAGCATAACTGGCATTGTTGTAGTACGGTGTCTGCTCGTAATATTTGGCGATTGCAGTATGAATCGCGTCCGCAATTTGCTGCTGATAACGTGCGGTGCGCAACTTACGCTCCTCGCCAGGGTTGGTTATAAAGCCAGTTTCAACCAGAATGGAGGGCATGTCAGGTGACTTAAGCACGGCAAAACCCGCTTGCTCAACGCGCTTACTATGTAGCCGCCCCACTTTACTGAGCTCTTGCAAGACCCGCCCGCCAAAGTTGACGCTTTCGCTGATCGTATTTGTCATCGACAAATCGACCAGCACTTGAGCTAGTACCTGATCTTTATTGGCCAGACTGACACCGCCGATCAAGTCCGACGCATTCTCTTTTGCAGCCAAGGCACCGGCCATCGCACTGGTCGCACCGCTCTGCGAGAGAGCAAACACTGACAAACCATTAGCAGATTTTTTGTGGAACGCGTCGGCATGAATTGAGACGAACAAGTCCGCCCCCTTCGCACGTGCATTCTGTCGACGCCGGTGCAAGTCGATGTAGTAATCCCCGGTCCGGATCAATACGGCCTGCATTCTTGGGTCATCGTCAATCGCTTTCTTTAAACGCTTGGCAATCTCGAGCGTCACGTGCTTCTCGCGTGCGCCACGATGCCCGATGGCACCCGGGTCTTCACCACCATGCCCGGCGTCGATCGCAACCACCAACTGCTGGTTCGGTTGCGCCTCGAGGACCACTGGCTCCAAGGTCGGTACTTCGGCGCTGGGTTCAGGGGTCATCGTTTGTGTTGTTTGAGCTTGGTCCAAACGGGGTTCTTTAATGGACTCCGAATGGGTCGAATCCTTTGCTATTTGCGGCACAGAAGGGTCGGACAGATCCACCACCAGACGGTAACCATACAATTCGTTGGGCGTCAGCACAAAACTGGTGTGCTCCAATGGCTTTTTTACATCCAACACGATACGCAAAACCCCTTTGCGAGGCCGACCTGATCGGATACTACTCACATGCGCGTTAGAAGAATCCAGCGCCGGCAGTGCCATCGACAGGTTTGCCTTTTCGATATCGATAACCACACGATTGGGGGCTTGCAAGGTAAACACCCGGTGCACAACGTCTGCCGAAACGTCAAACACCAGCCGCGTCTTATCAGGCGCGTGCCACAGTCGAATATTGTGAACTTGCTTCAGTTCACTGGCGGCATCGGTCTGAGCCGTCGCCATAGGGACCACGCCTAAGAGTAGAAAAACCCAAACAAAAACAGCTGTGTAGGTAATTTTAATCAAGCGACTCACGGGTTCTGGTGGTTAAAAAAAACAGCATCTAAATACTTGCCGCACACACTCGACGGCCATACGCTAATTACACCAGCTTTTGCGACCTGAATCGAGCACTATAACAAAGGTGTCATTAGGCGATAACTCATGCCATGCTGATCAAACGTTACAAACGCTCAAAGGCAATCATTCGAGATTCACTTTGTTGGTTTTCATGCGGTGAAATCTGCACCGTAGCAGTGGCTTTGGGCAACCATCCTGCCCCACGCTCAGGCCATTCGATCAAAAACAGACTATCTTCCCGCCAGAGATCTTCAATCGCTAAGTATTCCAGCTCTTGCGGATCCTCAAGTCGATACAAATCCATATGGTAAACCGTCATGCTCGGCAATGGGTATTCATGAATTAGATTGTAGGTTGGGCTGGTCACCGGTGCAGTGTACCCCAACCCAGCTAGGATCGCCCTAATCAAGGTTGTTTTGCCAGCCCCCATACTGCCGTTGAGGTAGACCGACGCCGGCGCATCTAAGTTGGATGCAATCATCTCGCCGATTTTTATCGTATCGCCGAGGCTATGACTTTCAAACAGTTTTTGCATGGTGTTGGAACGTGTAGACAAAAGCAGATCTAAAGTTGTGATGATTATGACAGTTTGAGTTATGGATGCCTAACTCAAGTTAGGCCAAGAAACCGCATTGACCGTCCGCGGCCACCAACATCACGAATTCCAGATCGAAAACGTAGCCAGGCAACCTGTTGTGTTAACTTCATTGCAAATGTTATATTATAACATTATACAAATAGCCGTCCATAAACAGCTCACGCATGAACCAGAATACACCAACGTCATCGACCGGGCGTCCCAAGTTGCCCGTTACCGTCTTGTCCGGCTTTCTCGGTGCTGGCAAGTCCACAGTGCTAAGCCATATATTGAATAACCGCCAAAATAAACGTGTTGCTGTGATCGTTAACGACATGAGCGAGGTTAATGTCGATTCGGCCATTGTTCAAAACGAAGTCACAGTTAGCTACGACTATCAGCACCCCAAAGCGCCTGGCAACGCTCCCCTGTCTGACGCCATCGATGCACTCTGCGCCAAACCTTCGACATGAAGTATTTCACACAACAACGCTGGATTAATGAAACTCTACCGTGGCTCGATCGAATCTCCATCGGTCTTTCAACCCTCTGCGTTGTGCATTGTTTAGCCACCCCACTACTGTTAGTTCTCGTACCGGCACTAGGCACCACTTTTTTTGCTGGCGAAGAATTACATTTCTACCTTGTTGTTGGTGTCGTACCCGCGAGTTGTTTTTCCCTTGGCTTAGGGTGCAAGCGTCACCAACGAATTTGGGTCGCACTCCTGGGTATTGCGGGCTTATCTATGCTGGTTTTCGCTCTGAATCTGGAACGGGTGGATATTGCCCCACACTGGGAGTCATCGATCACGCTACTCGGGTCGCTACTCATATCCGCCGCGCATTTTTGCAACTTCCGACTCTGTCGATGGTTAGCGTGCACCAGCTCACACTCAGATTACGATCAAACACTCTAACGTGTAAAGTCAGTAGCTAAGAACGCTGTCTTGGGCACACCCCGCGTCAGTACACCCTGGCAATAACGCACAATTGTGCGATTTCGCGCGCGAATCAGGTAAAATCAGGCATTATGAGTGCGCCACTTTCTAAAAACACTGCCACCACGCCACCCGAAGACTTAGCTCAGCTAGCCGCACAAATAAAAGACTGGGGCAAGCAGCTGGGATTCGATGCCGTTGGTATTGCTGATCTGGACTTGCAGGAACACGAAGTACACTTACAAAACTGGCTGGCGAAAGGGATGCACGGTGACATGGACTACATGCACAAACATGGCACCAAGCGGACACGTCCAGCCGAACTGGTTGCGGGCACACGACGCGTTATTTCAGTACGCATGGATTATGCACCCCCAGATATCCAACAAGCAGAAGAAAAATTGCAACAAACAGAGTTGGGCTATGTCTCGCGCTACGCACTGGGTCGAGATTATCATAAAGTGTTGCGTGCTCGGCTCAAACAATTGGCACAAAGAATCAACCAAGAAATCGGTGAATTTGGCTATCGCGTCTTCACCGATAGCGCGCCAGTGATGGAAAAAGCACTGGCGGAAAAAGCGGGTCTTGGCTGGATCGGTAAACACAGCAATTTGCTGGACTCAAAAACTGGTTCCTGGTTCTTCCTCGGCGAACTGTATATTGACCTGCCATTGCCCGTCGATACCGCCGCAACCAACCATTGTGGCACCTGCTCCCGCTGCATCGACCTGTGCCCGACGGGTGCCATTATAGGCCCTTATCAGGTCGACGCAAGACTGTGCATTTCCTACTTGACCATTGAACTGCGCGGCCCTATTCCAGTGCCATTGCGCAGCAAACTCGGCAACCGTATCTACGGGTGCGATGACTGTCAGTTTGTTTGCCCTTGGAATAAATTTGCGCGCACCACCAAAGAGCCTGATTTCTCCCCGCGCACTGCGATTACCGACCGCCGGTTACTGGCGTTGTTCGACTGGTCAGAGGAAGAATTTTTAAAACACACCGAAGGCTCTGCGATTCGCCGCATCGGACACGCCAGCTGGCAACGTAATATTGCCGTTGCGCTCGGCAATGCCAACCCGGCGGATGACGCAGAACGCGCGGCCATCATCTCAGCCCTCAAAGACCGCAGACCATACGTCGACGATATGGTGCGCGAACATATCGACTGGGCACTGGACCAGCACCAAGTCTGAGACAGACCACGGATTACCATGTTCATCAAGCCGTAATACAAACTCGTCATGGTAGTTATCAACTCACTCAAATTCCTACGTTGCGCATCCACTCGCGCCAGCAAACCTACCCGCTGGTCATTACAGCATCGCCGGGGCGGCTGGACTGCGTGCTCTACCAACCATGATGAGGTAACTCTAAATGTACTTAAAACAAGCCACTCTCGCTGCCACCTTACTACTCGCAGCATCGCTGTCTTCGGCGCAAGTCGCCAATGGAGATTTTGAATCCTGGCAAAGCAGCACGCCCGACAGCTGGACCACCATCGACAGCGGTATTTACCTAGACCCGGTCAGCTCCCCAGTCAGCAACGGCAGTCTGGCCGCCCGAGTCACTGTTACCACAACCAGTCAAAGTGCCACTGACCTGCGCCAGTCCGTTTCTCTAGACGCCAATCAAACCTATGTATTTTCGACCTCGGTTTACCACACCGAAGGTGGCGTACGGGCGCGGATTTACGTGAATGGATACCAAGGTTACTCCGACCCCAATCTCATCAATCAATGGCAACAAATCCAATTTAGCTACACGGCATCGCAGGCTGAAACCATCGAAGTTGGTTTACGGTTTTACGATGTCTCAGGTTTTGATGGCTCCGAAGTGGTCTATGTCGATCACTTCCAACCCACCCACAGCACACCACCAAACCCAGGACCGGGCACTTGCAATGATCACGCCACCACCGTGACATTAAACACCGACAATTATGCGTCTGAGACCAGCTGGGAAATCCGTGACAGCGGCAATCAAGTGGTGCTCAGCAACGGCAGTCTGGCCAATAACACCAGTCATTCCGAACAGGCGTGCCTCTTAGACGGCAACTACACGTTCACCATCACCGACAGCTACGGCGACGGCATCTGTTGCCAGTATGGTAATGGCAGCTACATGCTCGAAGTCGACGGCCAGGTACTGTTTAGCGGTGGCCAGTTTGGCAGCAGCGAAATGCACAACTTCACACTCGGTGATACCAGCGGCGGCGGCAACCCGGATCTTGGTGAATACTACGCCAGCGCAGAAGGTTTGACTGGCTACGCGCTAAAAACCGAATTGCACGACATCATCAAAACTCATGCAGCACAAGGGTATGGCGCAATCTGGGGCTTTTACAGCAGTCATGAAATCGACACTTATTACGATAACGACGGCAGCATTCTGGATATCTATTCAGAGAACCCGACTGGCGGCGACGCGTATACTTACACCGTGATTTCGGACCAATGCGGCACCTACAATAGCGAAGCTGATTGCTACAACCGTGAACACTCGTTTCCACGTAGCTGGTTCGGCGGCGCTATCGAGCCGATGAATTCTGACATCCATCATATTTTTGCGTCGGATGGTTATGTCAATTCCAAACGCGGAAGTTTCCCGTATGGCGAAGTGGGCAGCGCGAGCTTCGTGTCCAACAACGGTTCCAAAGCCGGAAGTGGTGCATCCGGTCTGGGGTACTCTGGTGACGTATTTGAGCCGATAGATGAATTCAAAGGCGATGTCGCGCGCGCGCAATTTTACATGGCGACCCGCTATCAAAACCTGGTTGCAAACTGGGAAAATAACAACAGTAGCTCAGATGCAGTGTTGAATGGCACCAATACCAGCGCCTTTGAACCTTGGTACCTCGCGATGTTGAAAGCCTGGCATCAGCAGGACCCGGTGAGCCAGAAGGAGATTGACCGCAATGCCGCGGCCCATACGTATCAGGGTAATCGAAATCCGTTTGTTGACCATCCCGAATTCGTCACTATGATTTGGGGCAACTAAGCCCAACTCTCAAACCTGACAATTCACCAACCAGTGCGGTGGACGATGACATCGTTTGTTCATCGCACTGGCTTACTCGGGACAAAAACAAAAAAGCCAGCATTATCGCTGGCTTTTTTAAAAGGCTGGCACAGACAGAATCATCTGTGGCACGCAGAGTGTTTGGGAATCGAACTCAAAGCACAGAGCGCCACTTAAGTACGAAATCTAACCAAACGGTCAAGTAATCGACTTACTTAATTTTTGCTTCTTTGTACTCAACGTGCTTACGCACAACTGGGTCAAACTTTTTGATGACCATTTTCTCGGTCATGGTGCGTTTGTTTTTAGTAGTGGTGTAGAAATGACCGGTATTGGCACTCGAAACCAACTTGATTTTATCTCTCATGACAGGACTCCTGTAGCGTAATTAGGTGCAGTTATACTTTTACGCCACTAGCGCGCAAGTCTTTCAATACAGTATCGATACCTTTCTTATCGATAATGCGGATGCCTTTAGAAGACACTCGCAAACGAACCCAGCGATTCTCGCTTTCTACCCAAAACTTACGGTAGTGCAAGTTTGGCATGAATGTGCGACGAGTGCGATTTTTCGCATGTGACACGTTGTTACCAAACGTCGTACCTTTTCCGGTGACCTGACATATTCTAGACATCGTACTAAACCTTTTCTTTTTTAATCTGCGTGCTGTACTTAAACAACCTCGACCACAGTCGCTCCAACCCGAAACCGGATGTCACGACTGATTATATTCGAGGCGCTGTAAGTGTTTGTTTTTTCAGGGCAGCAAGACGATTCTGTGCCCACTGTCCAATCTAGGGGGCGATTTATACCAGAAAGCCATTGAAAATAAAACCAATTCGAACAAATTATCCAGCACTTTTTAGCACCAGAGCTCAGCTGGCTGAAGGTTTTACAACGCACCGATTTCGGCAAATGAAACAACCTCAGCGTCACCGACAACAAAATGGTCCAATAACTTCACACCAACCATTGCCAGCGCCAAGTCCAGCGACTCCGTTAAGGCTTTATCCGCAGCACTCGGCTCGGCCACACCGGACGGATGATTGTGCGCCACAATCATCGCTGCTGCATTGTGTTTCAGTGCAGCTTTTACGACTTCGCGTATTGGCACAGAAGCATTATCGATGGTTCCACGAAACATTTCGGTATGATGAATCACGCGGTGCTTGCTGTCTAAAAACATAGCAAAAAATGACTCATACTGCTTATCACGCAATACCAGACTCAAATAATCACGACTGGCTTGCGGGCTGGTCATGGCTTCACCTTTTTCAAGCCTTTCCATCAAGTAGCGGCGCCCAAGTTCCAACGCTGCTTGAAATTGTACGTACTTTGCCTCTCCGATGCCTTTCAAGACACATAACTCAGACAGCGATAAATTAAGCAAAGCACGTAACCCGCCCGCCCGCAACAGCGCATCTCGCGCCAAGTCTACCGCTGAGCGGCCAGGCAGCCCAGTACGCAAGAAAATCGCTAACAGTTCAGCATCTGACAGTCGCTCGGCCCCACCCTGCAACAATTTTTCTCTGGGGCGCTCAGCTTCCGGCCATTCCTTGATCGGCAATAAGCTTAGTGAGTCTTTATTGATGGATTTCACACCTGCAATGGTGCTCGAATTACGTTTCATATCACTCTCCGTATGGTTTTGAGTTCGCCGCATTGACAACGCGACCCACGATTGACGTGCTTTCCTTAGCAACACCCAGCCTGCGTTGATTCAGACGCACACTGTGTGATTTATTAGACCACAAAATCAGCTACCGATAAAACCATGTCACGCACAAATCGGTTATCATGGATAATTCGGCAGACCAATTGCCTTAACCGAAACTTCCCTGCATGTAACGTGAAACCATTAACCAATAAACGCGTACTACTCGGCGTTACCGCTGGCATTGCCGCCTATAAGTCGCCTGATCTAGTGCGAAAACTAATTGAACTCGGTGCCGAAGTACAAGTTATTCTGAGTCGGAACGCTGAACAATTTGTTGCCCCGCTCGCTTTACAAGCAGTCAGTGGTCATGCCGTACACAACTATGCTATGACTGCCGAAAGTGAATCCGGCATGGGTCACATCGACTTAGCTCGCTGGGCCGACATCGTATTAATCGCACCAGCAACGGCCAATTTCATCGCACGGCTATGCCAAGGCAACGCAGATGAATTATTAACCACCGTGTGTGTTGCCACTGAAGCACCGATTGCTGTGGCGCCCGCGATGAACCAACAGATGTGGCAAAATCCCGCCACCATCGCCAATATTGACACCCTGCGTCATCGCAAGGTCGCCGTTCTGGGGCCCGACTCTGGAGAACAAGCTTGTGGTGAAGTCGGTCCGGGCCGCATGCTGCAACCGGTGGATCTGGCAGCAGAAATTGGCAAATTGTTCAAAACTGAAAGCTTAAGCGGCACACAGATCATGATTACTGCTGGTCCCACCTGGGAAGCTTTGGATCCAGTACGCGGTATCACCAATCACAGTTCTGGCATGATGGGGTACGCGCTGGCGCAGGCAGCCATCGAAGCCGGCGCGCAAGTTACACTGGTCTCCGGCCCAACTGCGTTGACGCCACCGGAACGCGCCAAAGTCGTCAATGTGGTGTCTGCGCTGGATATGCATGCAGCCGTTATGCAGGACATTCAAGATAAGCATATATTTATCGGCGTAGCCGCGGTCGCCGATTACCGACCGGTCGACCAACAAGGGCAGAAAATTAAAAAATCACAGGATGAAATGACCATTACGATGGTCAAAAACCCAGACATTTTGGCTGATGTCGCCGCGCGCAACCCGGCGCCCTTTTGCGTTGGTTTTGCGGCCGAAACCAATGATGTCGAGGCGTACGCTCGCGGCAAACTTGAGCGTAAAAAGCTGGATCTAATCGCCGCCAATCACGTCGGTGGTGAGCAGACCGGTTTTGGCGTACCCGACAACGCAATCACCTTGATCAGCGCCGAAGCGGCAACCCCGTTACCAAAGCAGAATAAATACGCGCTTGCCCGCCAACTAATCGCGGAAATCGCCAAGCACTACCAAACGAAAAACGCCTAAATTTAAAGCAACTTACTCTTTTACCTTATGACTCAAGCCATCCAGTTAAAAATCCTTGATCCACGCCTCGGCACTGACTTCGACCTACCGGACTACGCCACCCAAGGCGCGGCCGGAATGGACTTACGAGCCTGCATTGATGCCCCGCTGGAACTCGCGCCCGGCGTTACCAACCTGATTCCGACTGGCATGTCGATTTACATTGCAGACCCAAGCCTTGCCGCCGTGCTGTTGCCGCGCTCAGGCCTCGGCCACAAACACGGCATCGTGCTCGGAAACCTGACCGGGCTGATTGATTCCGACTACCAGGGCCCGTTAATGGTGTCACTTTGGAATCGAGGCCAAGCCAGTTTTACCATCGAACCTGGGGACCGCATCGCGCAAATGGTCTTTGTTCCGATCGTTCAAGCCAGTTTCGAAATTGTCGAAGACTTCGATTCATCCGCTCGGGCAGCCGGTGGATTCGGCCATACTGGCGTAAAATAAGGCGTTATAGCGCGTATTTTTTCACCATATATCTATCATTTACCACATAGATCACTGCACTTATTATTTTTTGGCCGCGCTTTTGGTATACTGCGCACCGCAATTCTGATGGATGTGCAAAATCGGAGCTTCATCCGGGCACAAGCATCACCAACCAGACTAATCCAATTCTCGAAACGGGCAGTGCTCCGCACACCATGGGTTATCTACCTTTGGCGGTGCCGTGTGTAAGCAGTCCACAACGTTTTATTAATGAGGAAATCATGTCAGATACCCTGTCAATTAAAGACAATCGCACTGGGAAAGAGTACGAGATCGATATCGTAGACGGCAACATCAGCGCCACCCAACTTCGCCAAATAAAAGTTCAAGCCGACGATTTTGGAATGATGAGCTACGATCCCGGGTATTTGAATACCGCGAGTTGCACCAGCCGCATCACCGATCTCGACGGTGCTAAAGGCATTTTGCGCTATCGCGGCTACCCAATAGAGCAATTGGCGGAACGCAGCACCTTTCTAGACGTCGTATATCTGTTATTCAATGGCGAACTGCCCAACGCGCAGCAGTCGACAGACTGGGAACAGCGCATCACGCACCACACCATGCTGCATGAAAAAACCAAACGTTTGATGGGCGGTTTTAACTATGACGCACACCCAATGGGCGTGTTCATCTCAACGGTGGCTGCGTTATCTACCTTTTACCCAGATGCGAAAGACGTCAACGACCCTGAAACACGCATGTTGCAGGCATGCCGCTTGATCGGTAAAACACCGACCATCGCCTCCTATGCCTATCGCAACAGCCGAGGCCTGCCGTACATTTACCCAGACAATGAACTGAGCTACACCGGCAACTTCCTGAACATGATGTACCGCATGGTTGAGCCACGTTACCAAGCGCACCCTGCTTTAGAACGCGCTCTGGATGTCCTGTTCATTCTGCACGCCGACCACGAGCAAAACTGTTCCACCAGCGCGATGCGCAATATTGCCAGCTCCAAAGCTGACCCATTTGTGTCGGTTGCCGGAGCGGCGGCAGCACTGTACGGCCCGTCACACGGCGGTGCCAACGAAGCAGTATTGAACATGCTGCGTGAAATTGGCACCAAAGACAAAGTTGCCGATTACGTGAAGCGTTGTAAGAGCGGCGAAATTCGTTTGATGGGCTTCGGCCACCGCGTGTACAAAAATTATGATCCACGCGCACGCATCGTGAAACAAACTGCCGACGAAGTGTTCGAAGTTACTGGCCGCAATCCATTGATCGATGTCGCCATGGAACTCGAGCGCATCGCACTGGAAGACGAGTACTTCGTATCACGCAACTTGTATCCAAATGTGGATTTCTACTCTGGTTTGATCTACGAAGCGATGGGCTTCCCAATGGAAGCGTTCACCGTGTTGTTCGCGATTCCACGTACCGCTGGTTGGTTGGCCCAATGGATGGAATTGATGGAAGATCCAGAATTCCGTATCACGCGTCCACGACAAAACTACCAAGGTTATGGCGAGCGCAATATTCCGAACGATTATCGCGCCTAATCGCCGCGTTCATCATTCAATCCAGAAAAGCCACCATTCGGTGGCTTTTCTTATTTCAGCCTAATACTTTTGGCGAACATGGTGTGGAAACTCCTCGTTTTGTGACCAATTACTCACCGGATAGTGGCATACTTGGGGTCTTACGCCCTGACCGGGCCTCAGAAGCATGAAATCGCTAACACTGACGAAATATTAAGACAAAAAAACAGCGTATGACTCCCCACTGGCAACAGATTTGGGTATCATCCGACCGCTACCTGGTTTACTTGGGAATCGCGCGCAACTCAGTTTACCTCGACGCTTTTATTTCGCGTCTTGAGATCTGAACAACGCCGACGCAGCTTGTACAATCCAAATTAAAAAACCATTCATATACGATTACTGAAAATCATGAGCTCTCCTGCTGATCCGCGCAGCCTACTCAATGGGCAAAATATAGCTTTCCTGGAAGACGTCTACGAACAATATCAGGAAGACCCCAACTCGGTACCGACCGAATGGCAACAGTATTTCTCAAGTCTGTCGTCGATGGAATCCCCTATGGCGACCAGCACGTCATCCGGCTCAAGTCTGGATGCCGCCATGGCCACCAAGCAGGGTTCAGTGTCACGCCTGATCAGCACCTATCGTGCGATGGGCCACAAGCTGGCAAAAATTGATCCCATTAATGAGATGGAAGCCCAAGACGCTTCTGAATTGGCGCTTGAGTATCACGGTTTGTCCGCGGCCGACTTAGACACCGTGTTCGACACCGGCCCTCTGCGCGCACCCGATCGTCTGCCCTTGCGTGATATCGTCGCGATCCTAAAGGCCAACTACTGTGGCTCTATCGGTTACGAATACGGTCACATGGCAAGCGCACAGCAACGCCGTTGGTTGCGCACGCGGCTGGAACAACCCGTCGGTCACGACCCGTTTGATGCCAAACAAAAGAAACATATTTTGAACCGCCTCACTGCGGCCGAAGGGATGGAACGGTATCTGCATACCAAGTATGTCGGCCAAAAGCGGTTTTCGCTTGAAGGCGGTGAGAGTCTGATCCCGATGCTGGATCACATCATTCATCAGGGCGGCGCGGAAGGTGTCAAAGAAGTCGTGATTGGGATGGCCCACCGAGGCCGCCTAAACGTCTTAGTCAACATTTTAGGTAAAGCACCGCGCACATTGTTTTCAGAGTTTGAAGGCAAGCACGACATTAATGAACTTGCTGCCAGCGGCGATGTGAAATACCACCAAGGTTTTTCGTCTGACATTCAAACCTCAGGCGGACCCGTGCACTTATCACTGGCGTTCAACCCTTCGCATCTCGAGATCGTGAGCCCCGTGGTTGTAGGCTCGGTGCGTGCACGCCAACAACGCCGCGACGACCATGAAGGTAACACAGTTCTACCAATTTCAATCCACGGCGATGCCGCGTTCGCGGGCCAAGGCGTGGTCATGGAAACGTTCCAGATGTCCGAGTGTCGTGGCTATCGAACCGGCGGCACAGTGCATATAGTGGTGAACAACCAAATTGGCTTCACCACCAGTCACCCTAAAGATGCACGGTCAACACCATACTGTACAGAAATCGCGAAAATGGTTGGTGCACCGATCTTCCACGTGAATGGTGACGACCCGGAAGCGGTCATCTTTGCAACACAAATCGCGCTGGACTTCCGTATGAAGTTCCACAAAGACGTGGTGATCGATCTGGTGTGTTACCGACGTCATGGCCACAACGAGTCCGATGAGCCATCAGTAACCCAGCCCGTGATGTACAAAAACATCAAGGCGCTGGACACCACCCGACGCTTGTACGCACAAAAGCTTATCGACGCCGGTGTGATCACTGCTGACGACGAAAAGCGCGCCATCGAAGGCTACCGCGAGTCGATGGTGGCTGGCGAGCGCGTGGTACCGGAATTTGTTGAAGTACAACAAGGTGACCATACGGTTGACTGGACGCCCTACTTCAACATTCCTTGGGATCAAAAAACCGACACCAGCTTCAATGCCAAACGCTTGGACTTTTTAGCCGCGCGAATTTTGGATATTCCAGAAGGCTTTCAACTGCATGCCCGCACCAAAAAAATCATGCAGGACCGCGTTAAAATGAGAAACGGTGAGTTAGCGCTGGACTGGGGTATGGCTGAGAACTTGGCCTACGCGACCCTGCTGGATGAAAACTTCGCAGTCCGTATTTCCGGGCAAGACAGCGGACGCGGCACATTTTTCCACCGTCATGCCACCTTGCACAACACGCAAAACAAAGAAGTACATGTACCACTGCGCAATATCAAAGATAAACAGCCGGACTTCTTGGTGATCAATTCTTTGTTATCCGAGGAAGCGGTACTGGCGTTTGAATATGGATACGCCTGTTCAGATCCAAAAACCATGGTGATCTGGGAAGCGCAGTTTGGTGACTTCGCCAATGGCGCTCAGGTGGTGATTGACCAATTTATCTCCAGCGGTGAGTCTAAGTGGGGCCGCCTCAGTGGTTTGACGATGTTCCTGCCGCATGGCTACGAAGGTCAAGGTCCAGAGCATTCATCGGCGCGACTAGAGCGTTATCTGCAACTGTGTGCACAACACAATATGCAAGTGTGCTACCCAAGTACGCCAGCACAGATGTTCCACATGATCCGCCGTCAGATGGTGCGTCCATACCGTAAGCCATTGATTGTCATGACACCGAAGAGCTTACTGCGACACAAACTGTCGACCTCAACGATGGAAGAACTGCACAGCGGTCAGTTCCAAAACGTGATTCCAGAGATCGATAAGCTGAGCGACGACAAAGTACATCGCGTGGTGTTCTGCACCGGTAAAGTTTACTTTGACCTGCTGGAGCAGCGCCGCGCTGACAAAATTGATGACATTGCGATTGTTCGCGTCGAACAACTATACCCATTCCCGCGTAACGAGGTCATTACCGAGTTGAAGCGCTACCCGAATGCCAACGAAGTGGTATGGTGTCAGGAAGAGCCAAAGAACCAAGGCGCCTGGTATCAGATCATGCATCACTTCCGTGCCTGTGTTGAAGACCGACACACGGTTTTGTATGCTGGTCGTGAAGCCTCTGCATCACCGGCTGCGGGGTATCTGGCGGTCCACCGTGAACAGCAAACGCGATTGGTTCACGCGGCACTGGCGCCGATTGACGAACAAGACACGTACCGAGTCGAAGCGCTGGTGTAATTGCCAGCGCCTACGTACCTAATTAACCGAAACGTTTTTAAAGAAACAGCTGAACCTAATTTATTGCAGGAGCAAGCACCATGTCAGTTGAAATCAAAGTTCCCATCCTTCCAGAATCGGTGTCAGAAGCCACCGTTGCCACCTGGCACAAGCAAGTCGGCGACGCCGTCAGCATCGACGAAAATATCGTGGATATCGAGACCGAAAAAGTGGTTTTGGAAGTTCCAAGTACTGTTAACGGTGTAATCAAAGAATTACTCGTTGAAGAAGGTGCAACGGTAGGTGAGCAAGATGTCATCGCGATCGTTGAAGAAGGTGCCAGCGCCGCTGCACCAGCTGAAAAAGCGGAAGAAAAAGCCCCAGAGCCAGCTGCCAAATCAGAAGCACCTGCAGAAACCAATTCTGAAGATGCCGACAAGTTGAGCCCAGCTGTACGCAAAATGCTGGCTGAGAACAATCTGTCTGCCTCGGCGATTAAAGGCACTGGTAAAAATGGTCGTATATTGAAAGAGGACGTGCTTGCCCACCTCGAGAACGCATCCAGCGCGCCCGCTGCCAGCAGCAAATCCGCCGCACCGGCAAAAACACCGCAAGCTGGTGAACGCAACGAGCGACGCGTACCAATGACACGTTTACGTGCAACCATTGCTCGTCGCTTAAAAGAAGCGCAAGACACGCAGGCCATGCTGACGACCTTTAACGACGTCAACTTGCAAGCGGTGATTGATCTGCGTAGTCAATACAAAGAGCTGTTTGAGAAAAAACATGGTACCCGTTTGGGCTTTATGTCTTTCTTTGTGAAAGCCGCCATTGAAGCGCTGAAACGCTTCCCGGCAGTAAATGCTTCCATTGACGGTAACGACATTGTGTATCACGATTACTACGATGTTGGTATCGCAGCGTCGTCACCGCGTGGCCTAGTGGTACCGGTCCTGCGTGATGTGGATCAGATGAGCTTTGCGGATGTTGAGAAAAACATTGGCGAATACGGCCAAAAAGCCAAAGACGGCAAGCTGACTATGGAAGACTTGGTTGGTGGTACCTTCACGGTGTCCAACGGTGGTGTGTTCGGCTCCATGCTGTCAACGCCGATCGTCAATCCACCGCAAAGCGCTATTCTGGGTATGCACCGTATTGAAGAGCGTCCTGTTGCCGAGAACGGTCAGGTCGTGATTCGCCCGATGATGTACCTGGCATTGACGTATGACCACCGCATTATTGACGGCAAAGAGTCCGTGTTATTCCTACGCACCATCAAAGAGTGCTTGGAAGACCCTGCCCGTTTGCTCCTCGAGTTGTAATAATTAGTACCGGAACGAGTTAGAGAAAATTATGTCCGAAAAATTTGATGTCATCGTAATCGGCGCAGGTCCGGCCGGTTACGTCGCCGCCCTCCGCTGCGCACAGCTAGGCATGAACACCGCCTGCGTAGACGATTGGCAAGATTCCGAAGGCAACCCGTCGTTAGGCGGCACCTGTTTGAACGTTGGTTGTATTCCATCGAAGGCTCTGCTGGATTCATCCGAAAAGTACTCGCAGACACAACATGAATTTGCGGATCACGGCATTTCGGTCGGCAAAGTCGAGCTTGATGTCAGCAAAATGATTGAACGCAAGAACGGGATCGTCAGCAACCTGACCAAAGGCATCGCAGGTCTGTTTAAAGCCAACAAAATCACTTCTCTGCACGGTCGCGGCAAACTGCTCGCGAACAAACAGGTTGAAGTGAGCAAAGACGGCAAAACTGCAACCTACAGTGCCGACAACGTGATTATCGCAGTTGGTTCGGAGCCAATCTCGATTCCGGTCGCACAAGTCGACAACGACGTGATTCTTGACAATGCCGGTGCACTGGATATCAACAAAGTACCCAAGAAACTAGGCGTCATCGGAGCCGGTGTGATCGGCCTTGAGCTGGGCAGCGTTTGGAAACGCCTGGGTTCCGAAGTCACGCTGTTCGAAGCGATGGACGAATTCCTGGCGCCGGTCGACAAACAATTATCGCGCGAAGCGTTCCGCACCTTCACCAAAGGCCAAGGGCTAGACATTAAGCTTGGCGCAAAAGTCACGGAAACCAAAGTCAACAAAAAATCGGTTCGAGTCACCTATGAACTGAACGGTGAATCTCATTCTGACACTTTCGATAAGCTCATTGTGGCGGTCGGACGCCGTGCGAATACGCGCGACATTGCCAGCGATGATGCCGGGCTGAAATTGGATGAGCGCGGTCGTGTCGACGTTGACGACCATTGTCGCACGAGTATCGACGGTGTTTACGCAATCGGGGACGCAGTCAAGGGCCCGATGCTCGCCCACAAGGGTTCTGAGGAAGGTGTGTTTGTCGCAGAAGTGATTGCTGGACAAAAACCACACCTGAACCACGATACCGTTCCTTGGGTAATCTACACCCATCCGGAGATTGCTTGGGTTGGCATCACTGAAGAACAAGCCAAAGCGCAAGGCATTGACTACAACACCGGTTTTTTCCCGTTCGCAGCCAATGGTCGTTCCATGGCAATGAACGAGAAAGGTGGCCGTGTAAAAGTAATTGCCGATGCTAAGACCGATCGCGTGCTTGGCGTCCACATTCTGGGCCCAAATGCCTCTGAGCTGATCGCTGAAGCCGTACTCGCGATGGAGTACTCCGCCTCCACCGAGGACATTGCGCGCACTGTTCACGCACACCCAACGTTATCTGAAGCACTGCATGAAGCTGCATTGGCCACTACTGGTCGCGCGCTGCATAAAGTAAACTAATCAATCCCTGAACGCCTGACGACGGGTTGCCGCAGTCAGGCTGGTGATCGAATCCGCGTATCACTGATGATAGTCGGATTCGGTCCCAAATCTCGGCCCCTTAGTAAACCAACCTCCTTCAATCGATATGACCTTTCCGCATTCTATTTTTAAAGCTTACGACATCCGCGGCATTGTGGATGACACGCTCACCGTCGACATTACCAAAAAAATTGGCCAGGCGGTCGGTAGTGAAGTAATTAAAAATGGTGGCAAAAGCATCGTTATCGGGCGTGATGGCAGGTTATCTGGGCCTATGCTGTCCGAAGCGTTAGCAGACGGACTGCGTGCCAGCGGCGTTGACGTGATTGACGTTGGGGTAGCGCCCTCTCCGGTGGTTTATTACTCCAGCTACTCGAAAGACATTCCGTCCTGTATCGCCATCACCGGCAGCCATAATCCACCGAATTACAACGGATTTAAAATGGTGGTCGAGGGTACTACCCTGTCCGCTGAACGCATTCAGGATTTAAAGCGACGCATTCTGGAACAAGACTTTGAAAGCGGCAACGGCGGTTATGAGTCTCAGCCGATCATCGACGACTACATCAAACGCATTACCGACGACGTACAAGCCGCCAGACCAATGAAGATTGTCATTGACTGCGGCAACGGTGTCGCCGGTGCCACAGCGCCTCAGGTGTTTAAAGCGATTGGCTGCGACGTTATCGAACTGTTTAGCGAAGTGGATGGCACCTTCCCTAATCATCACCCAGATCCTAGCCAGATCGAAAACCTGCAAGACTTGATTCGCACTGTAAAAGCAGAAAACGCTGAATTAGGTCTCGCGTTTGATGGTGATGGCGACCGCTTAGGCGTGGTCACCGCCAAAGGCGAGATCGTCTGGCCCGACCGTCAAATGATTTTGTTTGCACGCGACATCTTGCAGCGTAATCCGGGCAGCGAAATCATCTACGACGTCAAGTGTTCGCGCAATCTGCCGGTTGAAATCGAGGCCGCTGGTGGCCAGCCAACCATGTGGCGCACCGGACACTCGTTTATCAAAGCCAAGCTCAAGGAAACTGGTGCAGCGCTCGCAGGTGAGATGAGTGGCCATATTTTCTTTAAAGAACGTTGGTATGGGTTTGATGATGGTGTCTACGCTGGCGCTCGACTGATCGAACTGCTTGCAAAATTACCGCAGACACCACAAGAAATCTTCGACGCGTTACCAAACAGTATCAATACGCCTGAACTGCGCATTGAGTTCGCCGAAGGTGAGCATTACGCGTTTATGGATAAACTTAAACAGTCCGCCGACTTCAAAGACGCCGAAGTCAGTAAAATTGATGGTTTACGCGTCGATTACCAAGACGGGTTTGGCCTGATTCGACCATCGAACACCACACCGATTCTGGTGCTGCGATTCGAAGCCGATTCAAACGCCGCACTGAGCCGAATCCAGTCTGAATTTAAGGCGCTTATCCAACAAATAGACCCGGCGGTCAACACACCGTTCTAGGAGTTCACCGATGCGCAAACCAGGTTTCGCTGAGCTAATACCTGGTTTCCTGCGCCTCGGTTACCAGCGTTTTCTGGAAGCCCAGCAAGTCCGTCTCGCCAGTCAGGTAGAAGGCCTGCCGATGCTCGCCCTGCTGGGCCTGGTGTGCGGCCTCATCAGCGGCGGTATCATCATCCTGTTTCGACTAGCGGTCGACAGCAGCAGTGCGTCACTATTGCCCAGTGGTACGCCGGAAGGCTTCGATTCTTTGTCGGGCACTACACGCCTGCTGTTATGTTTGGCGGGCGGCCTAATCGTCGGTGTAGTACTGCAATTATTAAAGGCGCGAGCGCGTGATGTTGGCGTGGTACACGTACTTGAGCGACTTGACTACCATCAAGGGCACTTACCCATTCGTAATGCCATTGTGCAGTTTGTGGTAGGTGCCATTGCGCTGGTTTCCGGGCAGTCTGTTGGCCGCGAAGGCCCCAGCGTGCATTTAGGTGCCACCGGCGGGAGCGTACTCGGGCGCATGTTGCGCATTCCCAATAATGGCGTACGCATTCTTGTTGGCTGCGGGGTTGCCGCGGCGATATCTGCTGCGTTCAACACACCGTTAGCTGGCGTTATTTTTGCGATGGAAGTGGTGATCATGGAGTACACCGTGATCGGCTTTACGCCCGTCATCCTCGCCGCGGTAAGTTCTGCCACGCTCACGCGCGTCATATTTGGCGATGACACCGCGTTTTCGGTTCCAGGCATGGCAACCGCCGCCTTAATTGAATTACCGGTTGTCGCGCTACTGGGCGCGCTTGTCGGCTGCCTGGCCGCCGCGTTCACGCACCTGACACTGTTTACCAATAGTTTGTTCACGCGTCAGCCCATTTGGCGACGCATGCTGTTAGCCGGATTGCTAACCGGGCTGATCGCGTTCTGGGTTCCACATATCATGGGCACAGGTTACACCAGTATCGATGCCCTACTGCTGGCAGAACTGTCACTTGGGTTTATTCTGATTCTGCTGGCGGCTAAGTTTACCGCCACGTCCTTGTCTATTGGCCTGGGAATGCCAGCCGGGCTAATTGGACCCATCCTACTCATCGGCGCATCCGCTGGCGCGGCGATCGGCGTCATCATGAATTCGCTTGGCTGGGGCACGGCTGAAGCTGGGTTTTATACCATCTTGGGCATGGCGGCGATGATGGCAGCAACCTTACAAGCGCCACTGGCAGCCTTGATCTACCTGCTCGAGCTGACCACCAGTGAGGCCATCATTCTACCGGGCATGACCGCAGTCATCACGGCATCACTGGTCACCAGAGTGGTGTTTGGTAAATCATCCATCTATCGACATTTGATGCTGAGTCGTGGCCTCGACTACCGCAACAGTCCGCTATCAAAAGCGTTGAGACGAATTGGCGTCGCGAGTGTGATGGACCGTGAAATATTGCAGCAAGAGCGAATTATGAGCGCGCTCGACGCTGAAACACTGTTAAGCAAGGAACCACGTTGGATTCTGCTCAGAGACGCCAAAGGAAGCCGCAAGAACAGCGTTCTACCGGCCACCGACCTAGCTCGTCACCTGAATGAGTTACAGCACGCTAAACCAGTACCCAACCCCGAAGAAATGATACTGGATTTATACAAAATACCGGCCAAACGACTCGACACCGCCGCCATTACGATCGTGGCAACACTCCAAGAAGCCCACGAAAAAATGCTCTCTGAGCAATGCGACGTTTTGTACATCACCGGTGCACACGGCCCGAGCAGAGAACGCATCTATGGCGTGGTCACGCGTGAGCATATTGAGAGTAGTTATCGGGTTTAGAGTGGCCGGGCCTGCCAGGATAGATAAAGCCCTCATCATTGCTCGAGTCGAAGTAGCTCAGATGCGTTTAGTCTCTGGCCCAATCTTACTCGCCTCCCTATTCTTAGAATATGCGTGACTGATTAAAAAAATTAACATGTCCGTGCGTGCCCAGCACGAATCTCGAAAAAATGCGGCAATCCTGTTGAGGCGAATCAGCCAGCAATTCCCTCTAACCCTAATTCTCTCTCATGACCTAAAAATCCGTTTGTTACCTCAAACAGTAATGTTATATTATTACCTTTCAACACATACTCAGCCCAGTCTCATGCCCAAGTCACTCTCGACCATTGTGCCCCAACCGCCCCCGAGCTGCTGTTAACGAATCAAACATCCAATTTTACCTCTATACCCAACCCTGAACAGATCCACTATGAACAATCACAAGCTTAAACCCGTAACATTGCTCCTCGGCCTAACCCTTGGGCTCACCAATGCGCATGCCGAGGACGAACCAACACCGAATGCACCTGAGACGGCAAAAATTGAAGAGCTGTTTGTGCTTGGAGAACGTCGTGCTTACCAGGGCAACTTTGATGCTTTAGAGAGTCCAACAGCGGACCAATTCATGAATGAAGAACTGCTACGGGATGCCGGCTCCATCAATTTAGATGAAGCGCTTGACCTATCAGCTTCTGTGGCTCGACAAAATAATTTCGGTGGAATGTGGAACAGTTTTTCAATTCGCGGATTCTCTGGAGACATCAATTTGCCCAGTGGTTTTCTGGTGAATGGATTTAACGCAGGCCGAGGATTCGGTGGCCCACGTGACTTAGTCGGCATTGCGTCTGTCGAAGTATTAAAAGGCCCTCGCTCAGCCCTCTTCGGGCGCGGTGAACCTGGTGGCACTATTAATCTAGTAACAAAACGTCCAAACTTTGAAACTGGCGGTTATCTCCGTGGCAGCGTCGGCGAGTGGAACCACCGCCGTGTTGAGGGAGACTACCAGACGGTGTTAGGCGAGAGCGAAAACCTTGGTCTCCGCCTGGTTGGGTTCTACGAAGACAGTGATAGCTTTCGTGAACCGGCAGAATCCGAAAAGGTAGGGTTTTACCCCTCTTTGAACTGGAAAATGTCAGACCAAACTAGCCTAACCTATGATTTAGAGTACACCACGCAGGAACTGCCATTTGATCGTGGTGTTGTTTACGCCGAGGAATTCGGATTCTCTCCGCGAGACGTTTTTGTCGGCGAGAATGTCCCCATCGAAACTGAAGTGGTCGGACATCAATTTGAATTTCAGAATAACTTAAGCGATAACTGGAGTTTCTTAGGCGGTGTCGGTTTCCGCGAAACCAGTCTTAATGGGGATGCGTTCGAACCTCAGTTCGGTTCACGCCAAACTTATTTCCAAAACGGTCAGACCATCTCACGTTTCTTCCGCTCCCGTGACTTTGATTCTGAGTATTTTGTACTCAGGGGCGAGCTAGCTGGTGAGTTCAACACAGGCGAACTGCGGCATCGAGTCATTTTCGGGATCGACTACGATAAATTTGACAACACATTGGTTATCGATCGATATCGTTCGAGATTCAGTGGCGATATTAATGCATTGACATCAGCGGATCTCGCTAACGATTTGATCCTTGAAATCGATAACCCTGTTTACGGTGCAAACCTTAATCCGCTCGCGGGCGCGAACACCAATCGAAATGAGGTTCTCAAAGGCTACGGGATTTATATTCAGGACCAAATTGATCTTAACGAGAAGCTACAAATCCGACTTGGTGCGCGATTTGACGACTTTGAACAGGACTTAACTAATCGACTGGCATCTACGCCAACAACCATCACTTCGTCAGATGATCGCTTTTCCCCACAAGTCGGTGCAGTGTATCGAGTGAGCGACGGGTTAAGCCTGTATGCCTCTTACGGAGAAGGGTATCGGCAACAAACCGGACAGGACTTTCAAGGCAATCAATTTGATCCGAACATAACGGAGTCGGCTGAGATTGGTTTAAAAGTTGATCTTGGCGAAATGGCCGACACAATCGAAGGTTCGTTTACAATGGCTTTGTTCCAGATCGAGCAGAGCAACTTTTTAGTCAATGATGATCGGCCGGCGGCGACTGCGGTCGGATTTTTCTCAATTCCAGCGGGTAAAGCTGAGAGCACCGGCCTAGAACTTGACGCCTATTTAAAGTGGGATAACGGTCTTAGTGTTTGGACCTCGTACGCATACACTGACGCAAAGTTCACGAATAGTTTTGCTGATGCTGATGGATTTGGATTCTCTATTGATGCCGGAGACCCTGTCATCAACTCGCCAGAACATCAATTGAACATCCAGACCAGCAAAGAGTTGACGATTCAGGAACTGCCCTTTCGTCTCGGTGGTGGGGTTCTCTACACCGGCGAGCGTAACGGGTTTGTCGGGTCTGACTTCACCTTGCCGGACTACACAACCTTCAGGATGTTTGCAGAGATCAAACCGGTCAATAGCCTGTCTTTGCGTTTGGACGTAGATAACGTATTAGACGAGACATTCTATACCAACTCTTATGCTGACGTATGGGTAGGGCCTGGCGCGCCGCGTCGATGGAGAATGACCATGACCTATTCTTTCTAGCAACTCTAACTGGTACTCAACATGCGCCCACTATCCGGGCCATGAGTGAGATTGTGTACTCAAACTAAAATTCATTAGGAGCTTTTGCATGACAGCCATAGCAGTCAGCGATTTGTTTGTTAGCCGAAACGGTACAGAGGTACTTCAAGGTGTTTCCTTTGACGTCGAAGCCGGCAGTGTCTACGCCTTACTTGGTGGCAACGGCGCAGGAAAATCCACAACACTATTAACACTATTAGGTTTTTTGAGCCCCGACAAAGGCTCAGCCTCAGTTTTGAATAGCGATGTGACGAAGCAAACTAGAGAGCTTCGCAAGCAAATCGCGTATTTACCGGAAGCGGCGACACTGTACCCGCACCTCAATGCATATGAAAATCTTGCGTACTTCTTAGATTTAGCCGGAAAAAAAATACCTCACGTAGCGCTAGACAGCGCCCTAGATGAAGTTGGCCTTCAGCCTGAGTCACGGAAGAAGCACATGGAGAGTTACTCGAAAGGCATGCGTCAAAAAGTCGCTATCGCTCTCGCGATCCTGCGGGAAACACCGATTCTCTTGCTGGATGAACCGACATCAGGCCTCGACCCGATCGCAATTGACGAGTTCAATTTGCTTGTGCGCACACTTGCGGAGCGAGGTAAAACGATTTTGATGGTGACCCATGATGTCTATGGAGCATGCCAAGTCGCTGACCGCATTGGTCTACTACGTCGAGGTGAACTGGTCGGAAGTTTCGACGCCATGAATGGACAAAAAATAGACACTCAAGTTGTACACGCAAACTTTGCTGAGCGAGCGAATTCCTAAATGAATAGTATAGTCCGAATAGCTAGAGAGGAATGGAGGCAGTGGTCGCGCTCTAAGTTGACCGTCCTCTGCTTGATTGTGTTTTCCGCCTTACTATTGTTCACAACAGTGCTCAATACATTGGAGTTACGCGAAGCTCAGCATCAACGCCTCCATCAACAGCAACAAGCTGAAGAGACCTTTTTAAACCAACCCAATCGCCATCCCCATCGCATGGTGCATTATGGCCACTATGTCTTTCGTGCTCCACCGCCGCTCGCCATGTTTGATTCCGGTGTGGATGCGGTTACTGGGCAATCGATGTTTTTAGAGGGGCATCGTCAAAACTCTGCCATGTTTGCCGATGCGCGCGCGCAAGCCCGCACGGGTGGATTCGGCAAGCTGACGCCAGCGAAGCTCTATCATTTGTTTCTGCCGCTTTTGATTATTGCGCTAGGACATGGCGTCATTTTACGAGAGCGAGAGGCGCGCACACTGGGGCCACTGTTATCTCAAGGTGTTACTGGCATCTCTCTATACCAAGGAAAGCTAGTCGCCATGGGCGCATTGATTGGCTTACTTTCTTTGCCGGCGCTTTTTTCCTCAGTAACTTCGAGCTTTTATGGCGAAAGTTTCCTCACCAGCCTGACGCTCTATGTCGGAAACCTACTCTACCTGTGCATTTGGGCCGTGTTAACGCTGCTAGTTTCGATCACGACGCGCTCTCGTGCCGTCGCCTTGGGAGTTTTGTCCACGATTTGGGTTCTCAGCGTGCTGGTTATTCCACGCATTGGCGTCACCTCGGCCAGCGCCAACCTACCATCGGAAGGAAAGATATTGACCGATATGCGTATGAATGAAGATTTACGAAAGCTGGGCGACGGCCACAATGCCGCTGATCCCGCGTTTGCTCAGTTTCGCGTATCCCTACTATCTCAATATAACGTCAAGAGTGTTGAGGAACTGCCGCTGAATTTCCGTGGAATGGTCGCTTCAAGAAGTGAAGCTGAGTTAACTAAAACGCTAAACCTCTATGCGGAAAAACGTATGCAACGAGAGCTTGATCAAGCCAACCATTTATCGAACTTTAAATGGTTATCACCTTATCTCGCGATTAGCGGAGCATCTCGCAACTTAGCGGGCACTGACCTTGAGACGCATCACCGCTTTTTAAGAGAAGCCGAGTCATTGCGATACGATTTCGTCCAGGGTTTAAATCAAGCGCACATTGAAAAGCTGTCGTATCTCGATGACATCAATCGCAACAAAGGAGAAGAAGGCTGGAAGCGAGCACGTGTCGATTCTGACAACTGGCGCGTGTTGAAAGAATTCAGGTTTACACCTGACCCCGCAATGGAACGAGTAGGTCGCGCGACACCTAAGCTAGGGGCACTCTTGATTTGGCTTGTCGTCATACTCGGCCTCGGCATGATCACCGCTAGGAGGCTGAAACCATGATGCGTGAACTGAAATTTATGCTCCACGACAAGGCGGTATGGGTATGGTGTTTACTGGCACTTACCTTTTCGGCATCTGCGGTGGTGTTAGGAACAATTGAAGTACGCCAACAGCATTTGGAAATCGCCGAGTTACAGCAATTGGATCAAATTGAACGACAGGTGACTCTCTCAAAACAGTCCGATTGGGGGTCAGCTGCCTACTACACGTTTCATTTAGCCTTTGATCCACCCTCGAACTTTGCTTATGCGGCTCTCGGTCAACGCGATGTAAGCCCTTGGAAGCATCGCATTCGTATGCTTGCCTTGGAAGGTCAAATCTACGAAACAGATGCCAATAACCCAGATTTTGCACTGATCGGACGATTTGACTTTGTCTTCGTAGCAAGCCTAATTGCCCCACTGCTAGTCGTCTTATTATTGTTTGACCTTCGTTCGGGTGAGCATGTGGCTGGACGGTTAAACCTAATTGAGGCGAGCGTTGGCAGCACACGAAAGCTTTGGTGGCAACGTTCAATACTGCGTATTTTAGCGTTAACCACTGCGCTCTGTCTGCCAGTCGTGATCGGAGGGCTTGTCGCTGGAACCGCCCCATCGACACTCGCACTCTGCGTCTTCGCGGTTTTCCTCTACCTTATTTTCTGGATGGCGATCTCGTTGTGGCTAGCAACCGCCAATCGAACGGGGTCTTACAATCTTACTATCCTACTTGGTGTATGGCTTTTATTCTGCGTTATCGTCCCAGCCACACTCACGCAAGTCATAGACAAAACTGTCCCGATGATCGATGGTGGCGAAATCGTGTTAACCCAACGGGAAGCAGTCAATGATGCATGGGACCTGCCCAAACACGCCACGTATGCGGCTTTCCTTGTACAGCACCCAGAATGGCGCGAGCACACAGCCTGGAACGATGAAGACGGTTTCGAATGGAAATGGTATTACGCCTTTCAGCAGGTTGGTGACCAGAAGGTTGAGTCCCGCAGTCTAGCTTACCGACAAGGTCAAGCAAGAAGAGACGAGCTCGCAAACTGGCTAGGCTTAATTTCACCTGCCACCCTACTTCAGAGACAATTAGAGGCGCTTGCAAATACAGACGTTCGTTCAGCATTAGAATTCGATCAACAAGTCAGAAACTTCCACGCTGATCTGCGCGCATGGTATTACCCGAAGCTGTTCCAAGCTGAAAAGTTTGACACAGAGAAAGCCATGAGCACCATTCCAAAATTTGCGCCATCAAAGTAGGTTCGAATACGATCTAGCAACTGTTGAATCGCGGGCTTGACTGCCAGACTAGCCCGCTTTTTCGAGTATTGCCTCTCAATTCATGGACCCTCAAATCATGTTGGAGCGATATAAAATCCCAGCCAAACGACGCGACACCGCCGCCATTGCGATCGTGGCAACACGCCAAGCAGCCCACGAAAAAATACTCTCTGAGCAATGCAACGTTTTGTACATTACCGGTGCACACGGCCCGAGCCGAGAACGCATCTATGGCGTGGTCACGCGTGAGTATATTGAGCGTAGTTATCGGGTTTAGAGTCGGTGCTGAATTGAATTCAGCGTTGTTGTAGGCAGGGTATTTTTCGACTTAATACTAGCGAGATACGCTGAAGTATCAGTTTGGAGTCGGGAAAGTGAAATTACTTCGTATGACCCACCGTATATCGCTCGCACCTGCTGCTGAAATCATGCGCGATAGATAATTAAATAACCTACGTATATTGGGTTAGGAACGCCGCCACTCACCTCAAGATCATAGATTAGATACACCTTTGGCCACATAAAAACTAGACTAACGTCGCTTTTCTCACATAGCATCCTTTGGCTACACTTAACATCTGGCGTTCGTTCTAATGAGAAGAATAGGAGGCTGCTGATGGTATTCGTGTTACTGATTGCAATGTCGGATGTGTACGCACATGACGGGCGAACGAATTCGGTATGCTTTGGAAACTCTCAATCCATATTCCATAGATCCGAGTCGGGGTGGTTCGTCACCATATATTTTCAGAGCCTCACCATATGGCCCACATATCTCTAAAACAACTGCACTCGTACTTGTCATGAACCGATAGTAAAAGTTACCGTGAATTGGAACGGCTAAGAGACAATCACGCCGATCATTTGGGACAGGCTGACTTTTACGATTTATTAAAAATCAAAATTTACGAAGAAGCGTCAAAAATTAACATAAGCATGAAAACAAAAGAGCGTACACCCAACTTATTTGACTCTCAAAAATAAATCATGAAAAAAAGCCTCCAATCAATAATGCAGGAGCTGGCGCACAAGAGCCAGCTAGCTTATTCCTTTGTGCAAAGATACGACAACGACATCTCCGGTCTTTCACTGAAAAAACTGGAGGCTGGTGATCACGAACTAGATCGACAAGTGCATCATGCATTCAAGGAGAGGCCAAACTGGCAAGCGGAAATCTTACAATTCGCTAGCTGGGCAGAAACAATGTCTCTTAAAGAATCAGAATCACCTATTTCAGATCAACTAGAGTTTAAAGAACCTCCCTCACAACGGGAAAAACATCAATCTGTTCAATCTGGTAGGCCAATGGATGAGACGTCCAGTGATAGCTGGAAATTCACGCTCCCGATGGGCTATATCCGATCGATTACCGAAACGACTGGCGAATTTAGTAGAACGTCTATCTCAACATCGGCTGCGCTGATTGTTGATTCAAGAATAACTCCTGAAGAATTCGCCGAAGAAAGGAATTCGAGTACTCGGGAGGTGGCGAACCTTTCAAAAGTTGACGCTCTTATTGGAAGTTTTGATACAGAATCCAATGGGCTGCAAATGCTCTCTCAAAAAAATACAGAGATCACTTTGGCACAAGTAGATCTTAATTCGCTTTCCAGATACCAGGAATTATACAAAGAACACACCAACTATTACACTAAATCAGCCGCCTGTGATGTCCTAGGGGTACCGAGGAAAGAGCAGATCATAACAGTATCGGTAGATGAAACTCAGTTTAAAGTAGATATTTACTCCTTTTCCAAAGGGGGGAAAAGTGTATGGGGAAAACTACCAGTCACTAAACACAATATGGGGATAGCACAAGATTCCATTTGCGGTTTAGACATTTCTACGGAACAAAATCAAACGAAAGATGCGATCATTTTGGTGATTGTGTTAAGCGGTTTTACAAATGATGGGAAGCTTGTTACTAGTATAATTCGGCTGACTATTAACATCCCCTCCAAGCAAATCAGGTTAAACAAAGTTCAATGCCTGATTTCAGTCCAGTCATACGAAAATGTAAGATTTCTTGGCTCACTCAACCCAAGCGTTATCTGCTTAAATGGATTTGTGTATTTGAATCTGCACAAATTTCATAGCAACAATTTAGTGGGGTACAAATGGACCGGATTAGAATATATCCAAATATGGGATAAAAAGTATCCTGTAGCAATTGCAAATTTGCAGGATTGGGTTTGGATGACCCAAACTACAATGCTTCATAATATCGGTAATGTTATTTATTTTTTATATTCAGAAAATCAACACCAGTGCTTAGAGATATTTTCCCAGAAAAGCAATGGAACTTTGAATAGAGATGAAGAAATGCGGCGTGCTTTCGAATCGGACGAAGGTGATTTCTGGAATTATTCAAGAGGGACTCATATAGGAGAACAGCTATATATAGTTCAAGATTGCTCTAAACTATCACCATCATCCGCAGGGATAAGCAATGTCAAAGTCACCAAGCGTATTTTTAAGCTAAACAAAGATGATAGACAATTTGAAATTGTTGATAAGGGGTACAAGAGAGATTCCAAAGATTTTCAGATATGGCCCTCGGCAGTAGCATTTTCAAATAAAGAAATTAGTACAAGAGACCCAAGGAACTATACAATCACGCATAGGCTACAGCCCTTGGCGGTACTGGACGCAATCCCATTTTCCTCATTGATTGACTACGCAGATGGCGAAATTCCGACACTCACCTTCACGTCTCAAAGTTCTAAACAGGAAAAGAGGAATATCGTGTTCAAAACAAGCCAGTCAAAATCGAAAAAGTTGGAAACTTCCTTCAACTCTATTGGCGATATTTTCGGCACTAAGATCAACGCAGTAGTTTCTAGCAGGTTTGACAAATCAACCGAAAACGCATACACGAGCACAAAAGAAGTTATTCAAAGTGAAATCATTGAGGTTGATAAGCAGGACGTGGTGTTGTACGTGGGGATCAACTACGAAGTATACGAATACCCTGTTTTTATCGGAGACGAGCCATCCGGGCGTTTTTTATTTGTTAGGCCATCATCTCAACCTATGAAGCTTTCAGAGCTAGGACGTAATTTATTTAGAAGAGCCTCGCATCAGGCCGGAAACCTTTTATCTTACCCGCCTAGAGAACCTGAGGATATTCAGCGACTTCTATGGGGAAAAGAGATTAGTGTTAATCCGAATATGCATCGTACCTACAAAATCGAATTCAAGGATTTGAATAATGAGACGAATAGCACATCAATTTCTGCGACAACAACGGTGTCTGGATCAGTTTCAATCGGTGTAGAGTTTCCAGCAATTGTCAGTCTGTCTACAGAAATTGAGTCAAATTTAGAAGAATCTTATCATCAGTTGGAGTTATCGAGTTATACCATTGAAAATACGTTTAGTCTGGAACTTAACTTGCCTAGGTTACCCCCACCTGATCAGGACATCAAAGATTTCAAGATCCATCCATACTTTTACATCGACCAAGCTAATATGATTCGTCTTAGCTATGCAGTGAGGGTCCCTGTTAACAAAGTACTCCCTACTTATTGGCAGCAGTATTACGAGCACCCTGACTTAGGGATGGTTATACCGTATCTTGGCCTTAAAAAAAGTTCACTCAAGCTATTGTCGCTTGATATAAAAACAGAATTAATAGAAGAAGACAGAAAGCTGCGGATTACCTCCACTGTCCGCAACTGGTCGTTGAAACGTGCTAAAAATGTGACAGTAAGATTCTACTATAGTGAAGAAAAAATATTAACATCTACTTTTGATGTCAATAACAAGGAAAAATTAACTATAGTAGGTGATAAGCAAATAGATATCCTGCACCCGAGAGATTCCCAAGATCTAAGCATCGATTTGGAGTACACAAATGAAATTTCATCAGCCCTAGAAACCATGGGATATATCCCTGTATTCGTGGAAATTGATCCTGACAACCATATTAAGGAAATGAGCAAGGACAACAATTTCGCGCTATCCGTTTATCCCGTCACAGTGCTTTACAGACAGTTTCAACAATTCCTCTCTTCACCCGCCGATTTCTAGCAGGTTAAACGTTTTAATGGGCATATATGGATACATACCGCCTGACAGACTCTCATAGTACTGCCAACACAGATGACGCCCACTTACCGAGGCGCATTAAAAACGCGTCCCGCCCGACCACGGGAGGGATATTTAAAGTGTTTGTATGATTCAAGCTCATTCGAGCGGACAAGGTGCTTAGTATTTATATTGGCATGTTCTGTTTGTTGTTTTTTGAACATGATAAATCTCTAAGACAAATCCTAATAGTGCTCGCACAAGTCATAACACCCAATCTCACCCGCGACAATCGAGGGCAGCGTAATTACCGTCCGGTGTAGCGCCTTGTTAGCCACTCGTTACTTCAGTTTTGCGTAACATATCCAGGTATAAAATACTGCCTCATCTAAAAATAGCTTATGAGATAGTTCGCCCGACTGCTCGATTAACGGCTTTGGGGTCGGGTATGTCATATCATCCCACTCGTCGCCCCAGCGGGTCTTGCTGGTCCTGAAAACTGGGGGGAATTCGTAGTAAACATCAAGATTCTTTTTCAGCATCCTCGAATCCACATCGTTCGGAGGAATTTTTTCGGTTTCATACTGAGGGGTTAGCGCAATTGGATTAAGTCCAGCTAGCCGAGCAACAACTCGTCTTGCTGCTTTAGCAACGATACTATTGCCAAGGGTTCTTGATGCAGAGTAAACATGTTCAAAACCCGCATTAGAAAATGCCTTTTTAAGACTATAACAATCGCCTTGTGTCACTGGGTAGTTGTCTTCGAATATAATATGTTTAAACCCAAACCAATTACACTGCTGTAGTCGTTTGTAGGCGTTTTGGTGATCATCGAAGAATACGAGCGAACGATCACTTATTCCAGACCAATCCTGTTCAGCAAAATCCTTATCTAAATATATAGCACGGTCGGAAATATATTGCCGATAGCCTAGATTTAAGTCAATTGAAAACAACTTGGCGTCAGGGCATGCTGTCTCTAGCAGCCAGGTGCTCTGCCCTTTCCATATACCGCTTTCAACGATGATATCCGGGGATAATTGTTTTGCCATGAACCAAACAGCAAACATATGCGGGGCTTTCATACCTCCTTGATTATCTTTGATAGGACGCTCTGCATAGATTGCTTCAAATTCATCGAGATGGGAAATAATTTCAGAACGAGTCCAGGGCGGTACGCCAATGTTCGTAATATTCTGCATTTGATTGTTTCTCCTTAATTCTTGAGGGCCAGCGTCTTTGCAAGGGGCGCATTAAAAACGCATCCGAGCCGAAGACGCTTGTTTTGAGATTTATTAGTCATCTTTCTTTTTCCATAATTTGTAAGTAAGCATGAAGCCAATAATAAGCACGCAGAAAGAAACTGTCTGACGCAATTGACTGGACTCTATAAAGAAATACGACCATTCATGCAGATAGCTTCGATAACCTGGGTATCCAGTAAAAATAATCATAGCGGCAATATAAACTGAATAGATAGCCAAGAAAGTTCCAGCAATCCTATTTGCAAACCGTTTTGAGCGTTTTCGTTCATTAGGTTTTGCCTCTGTAGGTTCAGCCCCTTCCAAATTTATTCTGGCATTTTCGTACCTATCAGGGTGTGTCTCTCGATCTATATGCTCTAAAACATCAAGCAACTCTGAATATGAATACTTTGAGTAATCGGGCTCAAGCATTTGTAAAATTAAAGCAGAGTGTAGCTGCATTTTGGTTGGTGTAGCGCTTTATGTAACATGGCGAAGCCATACACAAAATAGAGCACCAACCAGATTGTCCGCTTGTTAGGTGGCGTATTTTTGGAGATCATTGAATATATCCTTAGCTGTGGGCATATCCAACTCGCCATTTTTAATATGTATGTAGCATGTGCCTAGTGGCTTATAGCTACTTCCATGAGACATGCCGCGATTTACTTCGCTCACATTCACAAAAACTTGTAAGTACTCTTTTCCGTTCTCAGTTCCTGAATCTAGAACGCTCAGACTGAAGATTAACTCGGAATCTGGACCTCGGTACTCCTTATGTGTCTCCCCCCGACTCTTTCAATCCTTGAAGCTGCGTCCAAGTCCATAGTTCAGGCACCGAAACCATGAAACAGTAAAGCTCATGAGCAAGCGTGTAGTCACTGACCATGCGCAGGCCCGCAACCTAACGCCTCAAGAACCGGCGCTGCTTGATTTGTTAGGCCCACGATTGGCACGTTTGTACTTCATTTGATAAGCACGCCTCTGCTTAGTGATTTCATAGAGGACAATACCACTCGTAGTGCCAAGATTTAGGCTTTCAATCATTCCAAACATTGGAATTGATACACAGAACTCACTACGATCTACGGCAATATCACTAATTCCTCTGGATTCGTTACCGAACCAAACTGCAAGCTTGGTGTAAGTTGTGTAATCAGTTTCATGCAAAATTCGATTGTCTTTGCCTTTTACGTGTGGCGATGTAACCACTGAAGCGAACCTGTTCTTCTGCAAATGATCAAGGCAGTCTTCAGTGCTATCGAATCGCTTTACGAAGCTCCATTTTATAGCGGACACCGAGGGCTTTGTGAGAGACTTTCTTTCTCTCATCTCTTCCCAGCCATCAGGTAGTGCCTTGCGACTATCTACTATATAGGTTTTCTCTACACCGAGAGCATTCACATTACGAATAACTGTTCCAATATTGCGAATGTCATTCGGCTCTTCGATTACAGCTATAAGATTTTTACAGCGATAATCCTTTATTTCATCTGCTCTCTTGCGAGCTGTACTTTTTTCTGTTTCCATTGGCTCAATTCGTTGTCTAGTGGCTGGTCCTACCCACGAGAAGTAGACACCAGATTAGGCGCGCATCTCATAGTACTGTTGTTCGTATTGTTTTGAGCTTTGTTAAATGCTTTTACGCTTTTCACGACTCTCCTTTCTAATCATTTTAATTAAGAATTTAAAAAGAAGCACTGATCCGACAATAGGTATAGGTATTGCGAAAAAGCTAACTAAACCAAAAAACGCTCCGTCTTCTAGGAAAATTTCGTAAATAGTCATGAAAACGAATAGTACGCCAATAGCACCTACGAAATTTATGATACTTCCAAGCATAGGCATCGGCTGAAGACTTTCTGAAAGAGCGAACCAAATAAATAATGCTAGATGCATAAGCATCAAGCCAACAAACAGTACGCGATAATATGAAATGGTAGGAACCCTCATTGCGGATACATGTAACGCCTTTAAAACAGGCGCCGCGTTTAAGCGGCGTCGCCGCCAGCATCGCTGACAGTTTCGTTTTTGAACTTGTTAATTACCTTATTCATTTAGTTTGTTTCAAATTTAATATCGGCTGGTTTTTCATAAGTTGGACGCTTTAAATCTGGATCGCCCTCTGCGAGACAGCGAAAAGTAATATCTGCAGTACCACCCGGCAAATGTGATGAAGGGTAAGTATTTATGTTGGTTACCAAAATATACTTGCTAATGGTTTTGCAATGATTATTTGCTTCTTGAAGAGCAAGCTTCTTAGCGCCGACCGTACCGCCCCTCGCAGGTGCAGCATGCATTGAGACGGAAAATGTGTCTGGCCCAAGATTGAGAACGCCAGAACTCGTTGCACAGCCACAAAGTAATAAAACAATAAGAATTAAAGATGCGATTTTCATTGATACCTCCTGTGTAATTAACGCCTTTGCAATGGGCGCGTTGAAAACGCGTCCCGCGCAAAGAGTGAAACGAACGTAGCAAATTTTGCAAACTTGTAGGGTTGATTCCGACACATAAATATCCTTTCTCCATGTTCGTCTTACGGGTAAATTGAGACCCACCTTCGGTAACGGCCGAAGGCCATTGTTAGTAGCTCGATTTGCGACGGGTTTTAAAAACCGATAACAAGAAGGAGCGCTAGCAATCTCTCAAGTTTAACTTCGAATAGTCTTTTGGGATGTGGCCCTGGTGGCGTCGCGGTGCGCAGCACTCAAGCCCGTATAACAAGCAAGAGGTAGCTTAGCATGAACCAAACTGAAATCAATGTCGGCATCGACACTTCCAAAGATCGATTGGACATCGCCATCCGACCTACTGGCGACTTTTTCTCAGTCGATAACAACCCGCATGGCATCAAAATCGCCATCGAACGCCTTGCGCTCGTTCAGCCCGATCGTATCCTGATTGAGGCGACAGGGCGACTCGAACTGCCCTTCGCCTGTGCCGCGTTTAATGCTGGGTTACCCATCGTTATCTGCAATGCATGGCACGTTCACAGCTTTGCTAAAGCCACCGGGCAACTTGCCAAGACCGACAAGCTCGATGCTTTCATCATCGCTCATTATGGCGAAGCGGTTAAACCTGCTTTAACGCAGTTGAAATCCGAAAAACTACAACAAATCAGTGACTTAATCACACTGAGAACACAACTACTAACCATCAGAACACAGCAAAAGAATCGCTTATCTCGCATGCCAAAACCGACACACGCGCCAATACGTCGTGTACTGAAAGCCGTTCAGAAAGAGATTCAAACACTCGATAAGCAGCTCGACAAATTGATTCGCCAAGTAC
>NZ_BMXA01000009.1 GCF_014651515.1 Arenicella chitinivorans | reverse complement strand
GCCGACGGTGTACGAAGAGCGATATTTTTTGAAGCAGGAAAGTGTCTAGGAAACTCAGGCCTTACCACCAATCACACCCAAGACCAGTTGTAGATTAAAAGAATAGTCCTTCATTCAATAATTAAACGGCAGTGAAATTTAAAGAGCTTTGATCTTCAGAATTACTGAGATACAAGAAAGTAGACGAATCCTTAAGCTTTCACAATCTCAACTTAGTACAGCTTTAACAGATCGTTCCCGTTTGTCTTAATGCCCCCTAAGGGCAAACTACAGCCTTTAGTCCAATTGAAGTATTCGGTTGGCTGTTCCATACTCATTACAGCAATCGTGGATTTGGATTGGACTATAATTGATTTATAAGAACCATCACACCTATGGCATAGGTTTCATTCGTTCCTTACTATAAAATACGATAGAAACTCTTGGTCGAATAAGGTTCATGAACTAGAGGGAGAACATGGATATCATCGGGCACTTGAAACGAGGATGTATAACGCTAGCACATATTAAGATCTGGATACTAAGCTTCTTTATTTCAATGAATGCTTTCGCTTATGAGATTGGCCCAGAAATAGCAGGTTTTGCCGCAGTCCATCAGGCTCTAACTTCAAATGCTTTAGTATGTTTAGAAAACAACATTGATACTAAAAAACCAATCAAGTGCGCTGATAAAGTAAAGTCATGTATTGATCGCTTAGCGGTTAAATCTTCTGAGAATCTAAAGAATTGCTTTCAAACAAGGAAACCGTCTGGATTATATTTAGATAAATTTTCTATCGATGATTTGGAAAAGGCTGTAAAGTGGCCTGATGACCCTACCTATGAAGCGTTTGGGAGTGGAGTTGCTAAGTTCGGAGCAAAAATGCTGCAAGGTTGTGAAGGATTTCTAGTCAAACAAAAAGGTCTGGATAACAGTATTGGTCTTTTGTGTAATACACACTTTGGAAACTACCAATTTTGGCATGCGCAATCTTCAACTGCTAATGAGAGTTCAAAAGAAACTAGGCAAAAAATCCTTGATTGGGCTAAATTCAATTACGAAGTCGCTGTAGGAAAGATAGAGCCCCAAGACGACTACTGTAAATACTTTCGAGAAAATGAGAGTAGTATTAGCGCAATTATGAAACCCGAAAACTACCCATTTTGCGATGAGAGACTTATTTGGGGATGGGTACCAAAGTTAATTGCGAAGCCCTATCCCGCTTGGGATATAGCCACTCTATATGGAGTTAGTTGCGATAACCCATTTACATCGATACTTGGCTGTAAGGAAGAACTAATAAATAACGGTTCTAAGCGGGCAGACAATACAGTTGTCTCCGCAATTGGAGCACTACTTCATCTCATTCAAGATTCATTCTCTCAGAGTCATAATGTGAGGGGCAATTGTTTTGATTCAAATCCAGAGAGCGTAGACAACCCAATCCCAGTTAGCAAAATTGTGTGCAAGCCAATTACTCGCTTTACGAACTATGCTGAGTTCGATCTAAATACACAGGAATTAGAGGCACAGTTTAATCATGATTTAAGTGACGACTGGCCTTATATCGATGATGGTTGTTTTAGTAGTAGCCATTCTCCAATTGTTGATGACCCGATTACCGCTTCAGCAAAGATATTGTGGCACATCGATAAAAAATCTGACTGGGCAAATGATGTTCTTCCTGACTTAGAGAGTGTTTTCAATATTGTTGAGCCGAGTACAACCTCAGGGCAAGGTGTTTGTTATGCAATGCCGCTAGATTAGGCTAAATTCACTCATTGCACACGGATAGGCTAATTGTTTTGGAGCCATATCTTGAAGAAAAACTAGGAGTAACTATGCAGCATAAATATACTATGTGTGCTTTTTTAATAATGATGCTAGCGTCCCCGTTGATCGCAAAATCAGAAGAAGGGAGCGTTTCAAAGTACAAAGCTAAGAGGCTTGTCTTGTGTTTGGATGGAACGTGGAACAACCCGAGCATGGAAAAGAAACATGAAGACAACTTCAAGATCTATAAACCGACAAACGTTTTGAAAACGTGTAGGGCGGTACTACCTGTGGCGAAAGATGGAACTATTCAAATAACACACTATACAACTGGGGTTGGTGGATATCGAAACTACAAGGGGAGTTGGGATACTTCAGTGTATCTCTCCGACAAAATTCTAGGTGGCACGAGAGGTGCTGGCTATGAGAAAAATGTAGAAAACGCCTTGAGATTTTTACACCTCAACTACCAACCGGGGGATGAAATCTATATCTTTGGTTTCAGTCGTGGTGCAGCTACTGCGAGGACAGTCGTGCGACTAATTGATTGGATGGGTGGAATACCTAAAAGACGTTGTGGTTATTGGTTACCTAGGTTATTTGACTACTATTTAGCGAGCGAGGGAAACGGTAGGTTCAAAGAAATTGATTCCGCCATTGAACAAGAAGTAATACTAGATCAATACGACGGAAATTACAGGATAATTCTAGATAAAATAGAAAAGGAGAATAAACGTAAAGTTCTAATTGAGGACCTTCCAAACTGGAAAAACATGGACGATCACGAGCTCGATGAACTTTTCCGAACTGTCGAACACGAATCCCTTTCGAAGTTACAAGGAGATGCTGTTGAAATAGAAAAAAAGAGAAACACTTTTAAATCATCTCTTACAAGGAAACGTAATCTAGTTGAAGAAAACACCTGCAAATCAGAATCGCAAGATACGATGATTGACTCATCTGTGGAGGTGAAATATTTAGGCCTGTGGGACACAGTTGTCGAGTTGGGCAGTAGAAAAAACAAATTCTATCTATCTAAAACTCCGCCGGAGAAGGCTAAGCATGTTAGGCACGCGTTAGCAATAGACGAGAGGCGCAAGAACTTTAAACCTTGGCCATTTAGTGATATTACTAACTGTACCAGTTGTGCCCGATTAGAGCAAAAATGGTTCGCTGGTGTACACACAAATGTGGGTGGTGGCTACACTAAAGATGGGTTGGCCAACATAGCACTAAAGTGGGTTCACAAAGGTGCAAAAGATCGCGGTTTGGAGTTAGACGCAAAATATACTCGTTTTTATGAACCATATTACCCTACTGATATGTTGTACGACTCTAAGACTCTATTGTACTCACTTGAGTGGTTTCAATTTTGGCGAAGTGGAGTACGATCTTTTGACCAAGAACTAGACTATCCGAACTCTACCCTAGATGTTCACCCATCTGTTTTTAGGAGAATGTCTTCATGCACTACTGAATACGAAGATGGAAGAAATAAGAGGAAAGGTCCTTACCGGCCAAAGAACCTGATTAAATATTTGAAGAATGTTAAAAACCTAGATCAATATTTGGAGGAAAAATATCCAGTTGACTCATGCGATTGCATTCCTGAGTGGACAAGAAGTAGGATTAAGCAGATCGTTAAGGGGAACGAAGAAGGCAAGTGTGAAGTTAGACCTCAATGCCCGACAAATAAGGATGAGAAAAGGTTTAATTGTTTTGAGGGACTTTGAGATTCTAGCAAAACGCTTGTCTAGTCCGAAAACTATGTACGCAGAAACTTACTCATAGTGCGCATGGGCTGAAGTTTTTCGAATGTCCGTTATGGTAAATTTGAGGCTTATATTGACTACGACATCAATATTCGATCCAATGAGGAATAATCAGACGCGACGAACTGAGATTCAGGGCCTTGTAATCCTCCCATTTTTAACTACGTCTAAAAGTAGAGTTTATGCGGCCATCAAGGGAGGCCGTCCACCGTTAGCTTTATGTGGTCGTTCGTTATTGTAAAACCAGAGCCACTTTGTTGCATAGTCCTGCACCTGTTCCAGTGAATCAAACAAGTGTTTGCTGACCCAGCTAAACCTAATCGTTCGATTGTGCCGTTCAATATAAGCGTTCTGCTGCGGGTTTCCAGGCTGAATATAATCGATGCGAATATTCTTCGATTTAGCCCATTCCACGAATTCATTGCTGATGAACTCAGGGCCATTATCGCAGCGTATCGCGACGGGTTTTTCGCGCCACTCCAGCAGCTGATTCAAGACTCGAATAACGCGTATTGAGGGAAGCGAGAACCCAGCCTCAATCGCCAGACCTTCTCGTTTAAAATCATCCATAACGTTGAACAACCGATAGTTACGTTGATCCGAGAGCTGATCGTGCATGAAGTCGATTGACCACACCTGATTGGTAAGGCCTGAGTTTACCTGACACGTTTCATAGTAAACAATGTAACTTAACGATGAGAGGTAAACCATACGTAAAGGAACCCGATACAACATGTCAGGGTTGAAAGAAATCTCAGCTAGGCTCCCCTCACCTCTCAAACCAGCTAGAAAAGCTCATTTACCTACCAAAACTGAAGCCTACATTGAACCAATAGCGCATTTGGGAACACAAAATACAAAAAGTGGCGTATTTTTGTGGGCCGAGGACCTATGAACTATTTCAAACTATTTCTGCAGTTGGTGCTCTGTGTTGGATTTAGCCTGCTTGTTCAGACTCAGGTGGTTGCTCAGGTAGAGGACACCGACGCACAATTACAGGCGTTTTATCAGGCACAAGGGGGCCGATCTGAGTTCCCTGAGCACTACCAGCGTGCCATAGAAGCCTTTTTATACGCGCAGGATGAGCTGGCTGCGGGGCAACGACAGGCCGCCAAACAACGCGTGGATGCGGTGTTTAACGAGATGCCCTACTCGGCCGATATCTGGGCCGATGGAGCTACCCTTTTCGACTTAAATGTGGGCCACCCTATTGCCTATTACGGGTTAAGAATGTTGGATCAATTGCTTGCTCTGGAGCAAAGCAGTAACGGCAAAACCATCACATGACCGCTGTGGTTCCCTTGTGTGCCGATGTGACGCGACCTATCCTCCCAGACCTGGAGCCTGAAACGCTCCGGCGTAATATTGATGATCGTATCCTGGCGGATAACGCCAAGGTGCTGCGTCAATCGACCGATTTTTTTCGCCGCTGGCTTTCAGCGATTGCCGATGGCGCCAATGTGCGGCTTAATGTGCATGTTTTTGAAGAGTGCACCACCGTTGGTTTTGACTTGGCCCCCAATGTGATTTTTAGCTATCCGGACACCAACAGTCTGCTCGCCGGTTTACCATTTGAGACACTGGCAGACACCGACATCTGGTGGATTGTGGTGCCCTCCGGCGTACCGGGCGATGGTAGCGACTTTGATCGATTCTTCATCACCGGGGGCATGGGCGTAGCTGACACGGGGGCACCCGTATTCTTGTCGGACGATGCCTGGTTTCTGCGTAAGCCCACACATTTAGGCACAGGTGATTACTCAGAAGCGGAACGTCGTTTGTACATGCCGCAATGGTTTCAGCATGAATTCATGCACAACCTGTTTCGCATCTTTCCTGAGTTTGGGTTGGAAGAATCGGGTCACCAATGGTTTGATCGAACCACTTGGCCAGGCGACTTTGAGGGAATCTACGAGCCAGACTACTACGCAGAAGCACTGCAAAAGCGCTTGCTGGGCGCGCAGCCCGATCTACCAGCGTGTGATTGATCGGCCAGCGATGGTCGACTTCGGTACATTTCCATTGAAAAAGCTGACCGGAAAATTTGAACGTCAGCCGGTTGAAAACGAGTATCACCAGGTCACCGTCACCATCGACGAAGAAGGCGTGCTCACCTGGACCAACGCGGCTGGAGTGAGCTGGCAATTTATGGTTGTGGATAGAGAACTGCATACCGTGCCCGACTCGATCTACGGTGAACGAAACGTGCTGGTCGATCTAGATGCAAGAAAAAACGTGACTGCGTTAATATTTCTCGGTGAAAACTACGTACGCATAGACGACCCGCCAGTGATAGATGACGACTCCGAGCAGTGTTTTGTGATTAGAGCTTCAAACGGCAGTGTGGTGAATTTTTGTCTTTAGACTTGGTGGGGTTTCAATGGCGTGGTTCTGTTTGTGAACAAAAAAGTGTCGCATGGTGCCAGCAGGTGATATTTTTCTCATATTGTTACCCTGTTGCGCACGAAGATAAATTCAAGTCCCCTCCTCTTTACGAACCAACACCAAGTACTGATCCAACAACATTGAAATGCGTTTAAGCTTTACATCAGCGTCAAAGATTGGAAACATCATGAGGTATAGAGCAACAAGCGCCACTGAAAGAATCTCTACCCAAGAGAAACCGTTGCTTTGAGCTACCTTACTGATTGCAAGTGCCGTTGCGACTAAGCCAGGAATAATGCCGACCTTGTCAATTGCGCCTAATAAAAATGATCTAATTAGGCCCATTTGGTTTGCAGTTTGTTCCATGCGATTAGCTACGTAGCGAATTGATGCAACCGAATAAGCATCGAGACTTGAGAACAACGCTGTTTCATCTTTAGATACGTCTTTTAAAATGCCAACCATCTGACCGGCAATGTCCGTAAACATCCTTTTTAGAGAGATGTAGTGGGCTGCTATGATGCCACCTGCCATTAAGTATACGCACAACACTATCAGCTGCACTACCAAGCGTATTCTCTCATCAGTGTCTCCCCAAACGGTCGGGGGTAGAAAGTACATTGCAGCGAATAGCACAGCGAATATACCAATGACTATGATGGTCGATATTCCAAGCCTCGACTTAATCCACGGGGTTTCAGATTCATCAGCGGCAAGATTCATCTTGGCACGATATCGAATAATGTGCTCATAGACGCCCGCGACGTCTTCTTTAAAGCGCGCTGCCGGCGTTTCAGGCGTGTTGCTTAATTCCACGTATGTGATTCTCCAAAATCAGCTAAATCTCCATATTAGGCATAGTAGCAGCTTTGATGTTCAATTGGATAGTGACTCAGAGGCCGGTAAATTCCGAGCGAGCTGGTACCTTCTACCCGAAGTAAATCCCAATTACTAACTCGCACCAGAATCATGACAACGGTAGTCAGCGGTTTTTTGGTTGTTGTGGCAGCCCTGCGAATTCATTTTTCCGCATATTCCTCTCATGAGAACAAACGCCAAGTGTTTAGTATAGCTCCTGGAAACTGATCGAGAAAAACCACGTAGGTCTATGGCCGGTGATGTACCTAATCGTATGAATCGCGGTGAATGTCGGCGTTTTGAACCGAGGGTTAAGATGACCAATTAACTGTTACGCATGATCTTAGCAGCAAGTGCGGGCGATACGCGCTGGATCACACGGAGTAATTTCACTTTCCCAATGTCATTGACAACCTTGCCCTGCTCGATGCCTTGCTTGATCGATTGGGCCACCTCGCTGGCGGTGAGTTTGCCGCTTCCTCTGCCTTGGGTCATATTGGTTTCGACCAGCGGCAAGAAGGCTTGCTGAACGTGTATATTGGTGTCCGCGAGCTGATACCTCAGTGACTGAGAGAACGAGTTGAGCGCACCCTTGGTTGCACAGTAAACAGCGGATGAGCGTTTTGGCGCCAAGGCTAATCCAGTATTGACGTTTAGAATCACTGAATCATCGTCTTTGAGCAGCAGAGGCAACATCAGATACGTAAGCTGGCAAAGTGATGCAAAGTTAATATCAATCTCTTTTCGAATCCCTTCGAACTCGAATTCATCCGAAAGAAACTCTGGCGTGTTTTGAATCGCCGCATTGTTGATCAATACGTCGATATGCGAATACTGTTCCACGATGGTGTTCGCAACCGACGTCACCTGCGCTTGGTTTGCGAGGTTGGCCCGAAACACCTTCACTACGTTTGCATCGTTTGGCAATTCACCGGCGAGCGCCGCGCTGCGAGAGATGACGATCACGTCGTTATCTGGGCTGAGCTGCCTCACAAGTTCCAGCCCGATACCGGAAGTGCCGCCTGTGATGAGGATTCGTTTGTTGACTAGTTTCATGCTACGGATTCGATTGTTAATAGTCAGATCAGTTTATTGGTAAACTGAGATTCGCGAATTAACCGAAGATAAAAACAATGGATTTTTCTCAATTTGTAAGTCAAGTTGGCACACAGGTCAGCGCTCAAAAAGGCGATCATATTTATCGTCAAGGCGATCAAGACAGGCATATTTACGTGGTTAAAAAAGGTCTCTTAAAGGCCTATTACTTGAGTATGGATGGCAAGGAGAAAGTAAAGTCGCTTTTACTCCCTGGCGCGTTTATCGGAAGCATGACCGCCTGCCACAGTAAGCAAACATGTTCTTTCAGCTTGATGTGCCTGGAAGATACCGATCTATACCGCTTGCCTTTTGACGAGCTGAAGCGAATCTCTAAAGAGAATATGCAGGTGGCACAGTACATGATCCAAGGCTTACTTGAACTCGCTATGAAAAAAGAGCGCCGGGAGTACGAGTTCTTGTGCTTAACCGCGGAAGATCGCTACCGTTTGATGCTTGAACGCGAACCGACTATGGTTGACCGAGTGACTCAAAATGATATTGCCCGCAATCTCGGCATTACGCCTGTTGCGCTAAGCCGCATCAAGTCCAGGCTTTCGTAGTGTGTGAACAACCGCTGCTTAAAGGCGTGTATCGTCGATTTGAGACCACGCGCTCTGTTTGAAGTGTCGCCGGAGCAAAAACCAGCACCACCAGAAAAATACCGTTAAGCCGACAGCCGTGACGATTGCCGGTTTGGGGTTGTCGAGTGAGCTGACAGACCCTGCGTAGGTGGCGACGGCCGCGTAAGGTACCGCGCTGATCGTCCACGCTAGAAGGAACTTCAAGCAAGGCATACGCGTAATTCCAGCCATGCAGGCGCTCACCTCTGGCAAGATTGGCATCGCGCGCGATATGAGTATTGTCAAAAAACCGTGTCGTAAGAAAGCATTCTTGGCGCTTTGTCTTTCCGCTGCGTCTTTAATCAGAAACCTCGATAAGCGATCACCGTACAAGATACTCAAGCTGTAACCTCCGATTCCGGAGGCGAATAAGCCCGTAACTGCTGCGGCAAACCCCGCGAGCGGTCCCAGGAAGAAACCACTTAAGATAATGATGGTTAGCGTGGGCACCGCGACAAACAAATCCGCAAACAGTAATCCCACCACGATTGCGGCGATATAGTGCGGAGAAACTGTGCGAGCGTGCGTCAACCATTGTTCGATTTTATCGATGGATAAAAAGCCGGTGGATTTCGCAATCACAAATGTGCTCGCAAAGATCAGTGCGAGCGTCAGCATAATTTTTATGAGCCCTTTCATCGCGACCACTTGGGATAGTTGGTCTGTATTGAAAGCCGGTTGTTGCTAATCGGGCGCTTGGCTCGCTTGCTTGCGTCAAAAAATGTCATTGTCATCGGTAAACCACGCTCTGGTGAGTTATGAGAACAGACATGTTGAGTGAATCAGATAATCGCGGCATTAACCGAAGTTAAAACGTCGGTTAAGTTTTACCCTGCTAAACCGGGTTTTGCAATTCTTGCGGCATCCGCATTCTAAAACGAGATATCCCCTACCCCAGGCTGCTCACCGCAAGACGAACACACCAGTTTAAATTTGAGTGCCTGGCCGCAGTCGGTGTGGATTAGTCGTTGGTTAGGTGCTTGTTGGAGCATGACGTCGTTGACCCATTGGCGCAGGACCATCACGAACGGGAATACGGATTTTCCTTTGTCGGTCAGGCCGTATTCGAATCGCGGTGGGCTTTGTTGGTACTCGCTTTTTAGTAGAATTCCGTGCTCGCGCATAAAGCGTAAGCGTTCCGACAAAATACTGCTTGGTATGTTGAGTTGCTTGATGAAGGTGTCGAATCGCGTGGTATCGAAAAAGCACGCCATTAGGATCAGAATACTCCAGCGGTCGGCGATCAGGTCGATTAAATTAGCCTTCTCGGGCGTGGCGGCTTTGGCGCTGCGACGTCGGGTTTTACTGTGGGATGCTTTGATCGAACTTACCTGATCGTCAAATTGAGCGTCGCTGTCTAACCATTTGATGTGCGAATAGTGAATCGGTTCATCGCAGTGCGCGCACACCACCTTCGGTTTTAGGTGTTTACCACATGGCTTATGCACGATCGAACCGAGCACCTGTTTGGCTTTGGTGTTAGTTTGATTCCATTGTGCCTCCCATTGCAGTGCGAGTAAGGAAGCGTCGAGCAAGCTCGCCCCTTTGCGGCTCAATTGGTACGCCTTTCTGGCCCCGGTCTGTGTGGTTTGTTTGCGAAACACGCCAGCGTCGGTGAGTGTGGACAGACGACGCGTTAAGGTCGCTTTGCTGATGCCGGTATTCTGCCGAAACTCCTCAAAACGGGTGCACCCATAAAACGCTTCTCGCAGGATCGAAAGTGTCCATTTGTCGCCGATCAAATCCAAACCCTCGGCCAGTGCTTCGTTGAGTATTAGCGTGTGCTGCATAACCGGAGTTTAGCAGGGGTACGCTGAATTCGGACCCGAGTATCGAAAATTTAGTCTCGTAATTGGATTTTTTAATTTTTGAATCGATTGACTTTGAATATGAGACTAATGCAAACTTAGTCTCATAAACGAAGTTATTTGGGTTTACCTACGCATCATGAAAATTTTAGAGAAGCACAAGATCAAAAAGTCGTTGAAATTCAACATGCATCCGTATTTAAACGGGGCTTGGAAACCCAATTTTACCGAGTACCATGCCACGGAATTAAAGGTCAAAGGTACTGTGCCAAAAGACATCGATGGCGTGTACATTCGCAATACCGAGAACCCAGTTCAACAGCCGATTGGTCATTATCATCCGTTTGATGGCGACGGCATGTTGCATGCCTTGAGTTTCAAAGACGGTCAAGTGGAATACCGTAATAAGTTCATTCGCACCAATGGGTTCGTTGAAGAGCAAGCGGCTGGCGAAGCCTTGTGGACAGGCTTTGTGAACAATCCAGCCAAGTCAAAGCGCCCCGGCTGGGGCACGATTGGGCATGTGAAAGACGCGTCGTCGACAGATGTGGTTGTGCACAATGGCCAGGTATTGTCGACCTTCTGGCAGTGCGGTGAAGGATACCGACTGGATCCCTATACCTTGGAAACCCTGGGAACAGAAAACTGGGTGCCGGAAGAAGGTATTTCAGCGCACCCGAAAGTCGATGAACGCACTGGCGAACTGCTGTTTTTTAACTACAGCAAACAAGCGCCTTATCAACATTATGGCGTGGTGGATAAACACAATAAGTTGATCCATTACACGCCCGTACCATTGCCCGGACCCCGCTTGCCACACGATATGGCGTTCACTGAAAACTACTCGATTCTGGTTGACCTGCCCTTCTACTGGAACCCAGAGAAACTCAAACAGGGTTGGCATATTCCGACGTACTACGGTAAGACCCAGCCCACACGGTTTGCGATTCTGCCGCGCTACGGCACCGAGAAAGACATTCGTTGGTTTGAGGCTGATCCAACTTATGTGTTGCACTGGAATAATGCCTATGAAGACGGCGACGAAATCATCGTGGATGGCTATTTTCAAGAGAATCCAGACCCTGACCCGATCCCGAATATGCCCAAGTTGATGGGTAAATTTATGGCATCGCTCGACCAGAGATCCTTTAAATCGAAATTGCACCGCTGGCATTTCAATCTCAAGACCGGCGCGGTCAGAGAATATCATTTGGATGATCGCGTGCTGGAGTTTGGTACCTTCAATCAACAATACGCTGGTCGTAAGTCACGCTATTCCTATTCGACCTGGTCACATCCGGGTTGGTTTTTGTTCTCTGGCATCGTCAAGCACGATTTGGAAACGGGTGAGTCCTGGAGCTTGCCGTTTGGTAAAAAACGTTTTGGCAGTGAAGCGCCGTTTATTCCGCGTAAAGATGCCAAAAGTGAAGACGATGGCTACCTGGTGAGCTTTATCACGGACATGCGCTGGCGGCGCTCCAGCTGTATCGTGGTCGACGCCAAGAACATTGAAGCAGGCCCAGTCTGCGAGATTTTCTTACCACATCGAATTTGCAGCGGCACCCATGCGACTTGGGCTGACGGGCCTGCGGTCAGAGCGGCTAAAGCGACTGAGACACGAAGCAGATGAAGAGCGAACCAATCTATATTTTGGGTGGTCACCAGACCGATCTTTCCAGAAATATTGCACGTGAAGGCGCCAGTATCTTTGACTTGTTTGCCGAGGTCACGCGCCAAGCTATCGATAATGCCAACATCAATCCTGATCACATTGGTGTCGGGCACGTGGCGAATTTTGAGAGCGCACTCTACACCGAGCAGTCGCACTTAGGTGGCTTTTTCGGCCATGTTGACCCCGCCCTCACCTACCTGCCCGCCTCGCGGCATGAGGCTGCCTGTGCGTCTGGTTCGATGGCATTGTTAGCGGCGATGGCCGACCTGAAAAGCGAGAACTACGACACAGCGTGCGTGGTCGGGTTGGAAGTCATGCGGTGCAATTCAGACCAGAAAGATCGTTTGAAAGGCGCGGGCTGGGTTGGTGAGGAATGGCAAGATGCCGATTACATGTGGCCAGCTGCGTTTTCAGACCTGATCGAATTTTATCAAGATCGTTACGGACTTGAGCGAGCACATCTAGCGGCAATCAGCAAAAAGAATTTCGCTAACGCGAGGTCTAACCCGAATGCACAATCCCGGAATTGGGATATTCAGCCAAGTGCGTATGCCAGCGAGATTGAGTCGATTAATCCAACCATTCATAGCCACATTCGAAAACTCGATTGTGGGCAGGTGACTGATGGCGCAGCCGCTTTGATTCTAGCTAATCAGCGCGGTGCCGAAGCGTATGCCAACAGCCACCGAATCTCAGTACAGAGATTGCCTAAAATCACCGGTTGGGGACACGTGAACGCCCCTATGCGATTTGCGGAAAAACTAAGACTCGCACACCAAAGCAAGAGCATGCCCTTCCCTCACGTACAACAAACGGTGATACAGGCACTAACGCGCGCCGGACTCCAGATCAAACACATCGATGGTATTGAGCTGCATGATTGCTTCAATATCACTGAGTACCTAATTCTGGATCACATGGGGCTTAGGCCCAATGGCGAGATTTGGCAGGCAATCGAATCCGGTTACTTCGAGAAAACCGGCGTGCTGCCCGTCAACGCCAGCGGTGGCTTAATAGGGCTGGGGCACCCGGTCGGTGCTACCGGCATTCGCATGGTGCTGGACTGTTATAAACAAGTCACCGGCACCGCAGGCGACACCCAAATCGACAACGCCAAAACAATGATGACATTTAATGTTGGCGGCAGCACCACCACCTGCGCAAGTTTTGTTGTTGAGGCTTAGCGCGTCCAACAACCGTGGTCGCGTTCTGGTAGATCGCCTAGCAATTCTCACACCCAAGCTCATTAATTCGAGGCAGCTAAAAACCGGGGCACGCGATCTCGACTCCACCGAATTGTGACGCGTTTTAGGGACGGTAGACTACTAGCTTAGTGAGAGGAAACCTCGAACGCAGTTCGCTTCGACAATCACTGGTTTCAGGTCGCAACTTCTTCATCCGTTTTTCTCATCAAACGACTAAAACCACCTGAAAACCACCATAGATAAGTCGTTTTCCATCAAATGGCATGGGGTTACTCTGGTTGGTCATGCGCTCGTCCTGCATCACCTTTTGCATACCGAGGTCACGCGCTTCTTTGGACGGCCAGGTAATCCAAGAGAACACCACCGCTTCGTCTTCTTTGCATTGGACCGCCATGGGAAAAGACGTGACCTTACCGTCGGGAACGTCATCGCCCCAGGTTTCGACCAGGTTTAATGCACCGTGTTCCATAAAGACATCGGCGGCTTTCTTGGCGTGCGCCAAATACGCATCTTTGTTTTTCACGGGCACAGCGGCCACGAACCCATCTATGTAGTTCATCGTACTTACCTCTAATCGGATTGATTGTTTAGTTGGCCCCATCGCCATCGTAGTACTTCAGTCGACGTCAAACGCCAAATTACCGCGATTATGCGCGATGCCAAAATCTATGCTGCAGCGCCGACGAGATTGAGCGATAGATCATCTTGTCTTGGATCTGGTTTCTCCGCGAACACTCACCGAGGGCATTACTGCATCGTTTGTTCTATAGTACCGATGTTGCTGAATATCGCGTACCAATTTCGGCCATTTCCCCTGTTCGTAGCCAGTTGCTGGAAGGAATCAGCTGAATGCGACTGTACGGAATTTCAGTCCTAGCACCTGCGTGAACCCGGCTCGCGGGCGACTTCCAGAGCGGTGCGCTTGCTTATTGGACTTTCGTCCAATTGTTTCGTGACTGCAATGCAGGAAGAATGTGCTTCTGAGCAGTGAACGCCTACGATGGTACTGGTGGAAAGGTTTTGCCCGACGCATGGATGTCAAAGCCTGCTTTTATCGCAGTACGTCTCCTACGTGATCTGGCGGCGTTAACGACTGACTTGCCAACACAGGTTGAGTTTGTCTGCGCCTATGCTGTGTTGGAAAGGCAGCGCCATATTGTGTTCTTATTCACTGGCAGTAAATCGGATTTTGGGAGTAACCAACAAGCCTCCATGGGAGGGAACCAGTGCTGAGTTTTATAGGACCTGTTGTCGTGGCTGTCCCAAACCTGCCATTCGACGTCACTCAGTTGCATCACAACCTGCAACAATTAGGCGTTGAAGTACGTTTAATTCCGTATTCGAAATACGATGAGATGGATCTAGCGCCACTCATTGTGTGTATTCACGACGGTGAGCGCCACGCGGACCTTCTTCACACATTGAATGAGCGTGAAGTAACTTACATGCTGTGGCAAGCTAGCGCGCCACAGCGAGGACACCTGATTTCTTTTGCTTCACACATCGCTCCACAGAAAACTTCGTTGTCGCTCGATGACTGTGTGTCAGCGCTTATCCAATCCCATATCCGGCGCGAGTCAGTGCAATTCTCTACGTCGCATAATCTGTGGTTGAACAGCATTATTGGCAACTCAATGGCTTTCAATGGCACTATGAAACTGGCAATGAAGATCGCCAAAATTGACTGCGACGTGCTCATTCAAGGCGAAACCGGAACCGGTAAAGAGCTGATTGCCAGGCTTATTCATTATGAAAGTGAACGGCGTGATCATCCCTTTGTGCCGATAAATTGCGGCGCATTTAGCGACGAACTATTGTTGAGTGAACTGTTCGGACACACTAAAGGTGCCTATACCGGCGCGGTTTCAAATCGGGTTGGTCTGATCGAGCAGGCGGAGAATGGCACATTATTCTTGGACGAGATCGATAGCTTATCGAGTAAAGCCCAGGTTGCACTTCTTCGATATTTACAGGACCGAGAAATTCGGCCACAAGGCGGTAACACACTTAAGAAAACCAACATTCGAGTGGTAGCGGCGAGCAATAAGTCGCTTCAAGATTTGGTTGAGCGTAACCAATTCAGAGACGACTTGTTGTTTCGGTTGGATGTCTTGCATATTGATTTGCCGCCGCTGCGTGAACGAGACAGCGACATTCATCTCTTATCACAGTTTTTTATGCGCAAAGCCGCAAAAGAGTATAATTTGCAAGCAAAGGTGTTCTCACCAAATATGATCCGAGCTATGTCTGCCTACCAGTGGCCGGGTAATATTCGCCAACTGCAGAATATTGTGACTCGTCTATGTTTGCTATCAGAGCAATTCGTTATACGCCTGTCGCCAGCTAGTACCCTGGCTGGCGTCGACTGGTCAGCCTATCTGGTGAAAGAAACGCACTTATCTGTACCGCTCGGTATGCAACAGGAAAAGCGCCAAGTCGTCGAAGCGTTTGAGTCCTCCTACTTAAAGCGTGTGCTTGCCTTGAGTGCAGGCAATGTCTCGAGAGCCGCGAAAATAGCCCGAAAAGAACGACGATCGTTCATGCGTCTGATGCAGAAGTATCAGCTGGATCGTCGAGATTTCGAGGCTGGTCATAATGCTGAGCGTTAATACAACGCGCACTCTAGAACTCGATCCCCACACCAACTCGCACCAGTGGGATTTTGGTGTCTGACAGCCCTGTGGCCAATCCGCTATAGTAATACCCGTTGATCGTCGACATGCGTCGGCTTAGTGAAATCCCCATTGCTTGTTGACCTTGGTAATAACCATAACCCACATTCAAAATTGTTTTTCCAGGATCACTTGGAATGGCCGTGACCAGGGACGCCGTTGCGGCGATACCCGCATAGGTTTTTTTCTCCAACGAAGTGACCTGCGAACTCAAGTCGTCAAAATTGGACGACAGTGAGGTCACATCGACGTCCCCCACTTGCCCTTGCAACGTCCCCACTTGATCTTCAACCGTACTAAGCGAATCCTTGACGTCATCCACCGTGGCGCTTAAATCATCAACGGTGTCGGAGAGATCGTCCAGATCATCACTTATGTCATCAACAGAGTCTTCTATATCGTCCGAGTTACTGGAGGAGCCGGAGTCATCGCTGCCGTCATCCGCATGCGCCACCATTTTTCCTGCGATGCCCTGATTGGCAGATTCTGGCGCGCTGAGGCGTGCTGAATGGTCAGACGAAATCGGCGAACTGGATGCTGTGAACTGCGCTATGCGGGCTTCACGTCCCAGCGATCTCGGCCCCCAATAATCATCGGGTGGGCTGTATAGTGTTGGCGTACGCCTTGACGTTATCGATTTATGCGGCTTGGCTTGCGCTCGCCGGTCGTGATGTTCAGGCGTTCTCGTTACGGTTGTGTCAGACCATGCCTGTCCGAAGGCCTGATCAGGAATGGCGGATTTGTCACGGACGAGGCTGGAGTCGGGTTCGCGGGTATGATTATGCACGTGCGCATCGGTGTAACGAATTGTCGTTGCCGTTACCTTGGGTCGATCAAAACCGATTATCGGCTCATCATTGACTGCGGTCTTACGACTCATGTCACCACCATCCAACGAAGCTAACGCATACGGTGGTTCAGGCTTGTCAAGTGGTGGGGCTGGTTGACTCTGATACACAGAAATTGCGACTAGTGAACCTTGATCGACGGGTGAACCAATGGCATCGAACAAGACCGCATCATGGATCCGAGTATCGGTCGTTTTCACTTGACTGGCCTCGATTAGCCGGACTGGAAAACCGCTGTCGGTAAAGACAATGGTGTTTGTTACAGCTTGTGCTAGTGCAGTTGCCGTAGCTTCATAATGCGCAGCGGGCGAGTCTGATGGGCAATCCAGACAATGACCATACTTAAAAACACTGCCGACAGACACCACAAATACTACTGACAGCGCGAATACGATTGGAAACCGCATAGAAACCTCCGAATGTAAAATAATTCCCAACTGCACAGATTACGCGTAACATGAACCTTGATTAAGGACACGAGCCTGCGTATACCATCCGATCTACTAACTGTAGTACAAACCAACGATTTCATCCCTGGCATATGAAGAAAACGCTGATATTTATTGTGGCCTGCGCCGTTTTGTTGGGGGGATTGACTGGGTATATTCTCGGCCAGCAGCCGTTCTCCACCGCGTCCAAAACCAACACTAAGCAAGACTCGAATACGAAAGATGGAGACAGTGCGGCCGAAGATGCTGAAACATTGCCTTCCTTCGATAGCTTGTTGCTGACTCCGGATACCAACCCCTTGCCGCTGAATCTGCAGGCCGGCGTGTTCTATGACGTGGCAACCGCCGATCAAATGGCCATTCGAGTCTCTGAATTGGGTTACCCCGCGACGGTACGACCGTTTGCTGGCCCGAGCAGTCAGCGTGTGTATGTGGTTATCCTCAATCCGTTCAAAAACGAAGCCAATTTGCAACTTGCGCAATATGAATTGATGAACAAGGCGAACATAACCACTAAGCGAGTGGTTACGCCACCATCGGAATAGATACGCGAGACCAATAACGCTTCGTGACGCGCGCATCCCGCATTTTTCTGGTAAGTTGGTGGCAGAGGTCGTATAGTAGATCGGAATGTTAAGCATCGAATCGTGGTCTCGCAGACCACCCTTCGGCGTAGGGAGTGACTCAGGGAGGCAATGACGATGACATCGAAACACTTCAATTCTTGGCACGCTGCGCGCGTTAATACGCCAGTTGCCCGGGTTCACAGTGCCGGTTTTATGGCGCAGCCTGGTCCGTTCAGAGGTTTGGCACACACTACGACGGAGCGCCCCTATCGTGGCACAGTATCGGTGCGTGGACTGCAAGGTGTTGGCCCCGCTGCTTATCATTTTCAACAGCACCATGCGGTTTACCCCGATGAGAGACGTCACACTGCATGTTGTGAGCATCCACGATTTCGGGCGCAACATGTCCGCATGCAAACTTGGTACAGCACCACGTTTCTCTCCTACCTGTATCAAAGTGAACGACGCCAAGAGCGCTAAAGCGTCTCCCAAAACTACGCGTTGGTTTGTCGGCGTTGAATGTTTAGACATACCGACTCCCTGAATGTATCCGATTGGTTCGCTCATTGTGGACTTGAAAGTAGAGCTTAGTGCGCCCATTGGCTTTACGTCGAAGCATCACGAAGGCCTTGTTATTATTGCCATACGACTGGCGTCCAAATGTGTTTGTGCCGCGCCCTGGCAGTGCCCTTTGTAAGGCCTCACCGCTTTGCTGTGGTCGAATATGCATCAATGAAGCGCCCTGCCGAGTCACTGAACAGCCCGTCAGTTGCGTTGTCACCGTGAGCGATTGTTGGTGATGACGCATGTGCTTGTCACGTACTCGACCCTCTGAATACCCGTGGACGGTCAGGGGCGACAGTCTGGGACCTCGACTACCGCGGAAGGTTAAATGATCGTTTTTCGCCTGCAACATCGGCAAAAACGCGGCGGAGAAATTACTGCCAAGCTGGACACTGTGATTCCTTGCTTGATGGCTCTCTCCTTCGGTTGCACGCACGAGTTGTACATGCTGAGTCGGCACTCGAGTCACATCAGATGAATCGGTAATGCGATTCATCTGCGGAAATGCCGACGACCTTGTTGTAATTGTTCGAATTTGAAACTGGTCGTTATAGTTCGTCCGGCCACCAGGTTCATCAGCTGGCTGAATGACCGATTGAATCGCATAGTGCCTTAAAAAAGCCGATGGGTGCCGCTGAAACAACTGATCCGCAGATAGGTGTCCGTAGTGAAGCCTGCGCCCTGCGTCAATAAGTCGCTGATTCCCAATCTTCTTCCCCATGTGCTTAATGACTGGACCTGCCGTTTCTCGGACCGACTCAGTATTTACGCCTGGGGCAAGCACATGACTCAACGCGCTGAAGCCTAGCGCGCGCAGTGGCGCGCTTGGCAAGCTGTACAGTGCTGCACTGCCGACCACCATTCTTGCGACGCCCTGCCCTAAACCCGACCAGGTACCGCCGGTTTGTGAATGACGAATTACTTCCTGACCGCCCTGATATACACTGGACGCACCGGAGCCGTGCCATACGGCAGACGCCCCGGCGTTGATTGTAGAGCTTAGCCCCCTTAAGTAATTCACATTTCAGCCTCTTGGTTAACGCGTGTTGAGATTAGCAAGTAGTACATCTTCTCAATCTCGAGTTATTGGCGACGCTTTTTTCTGCCGTTTGAGTCATTTTAAATTACGCCTTGGTTTTTCGACGTATCAACTTAAGCGCACGCAAATCTTGTTGATCTTGCTTATAGAATTTAGGTAACTGTCCCATAATTTGAGCGTTTACCAGACGACGGCGCTGATATGTCTGGGTTGATTGTTCGAAGGCACGCATCACATGCTTTGACCACTGCGTTCCGTCCTTGCTGGCGCTTTTTACTGCTTTGCTACTGCCTCCAGCGATGGCCTCGGGATGCGATGTGACGCCAATATGAGGCGCGCCAAACGTCGATTCAAAGCCCTCGACGGTTCGGTGCTTGGGCTCGATGGCCGTTACTGACAATAGCGGCGAGTAGCTTGGCTCGGGGACAAATGAGCCAAACTGAAACCGCACGCGATCCGGCGAGCTCACAGTATCAACGCCCTTGAGCTTAGGTACGCTCCAGGGAAACCGAACGGGCTCGGGCTCCGTTTCCACTACTTTGCTGTGTGTTGAGTTGATGGTATCAACTTGGCTCTGTCGTTTTCCCGTTATCCGATTTCCACCCAAGATTGTGTTGGGGTCCGGCATGCTGAGACCATGCGCCATTGTTTGTGTTCCACTACGGTTATGCATATCCAGTCTTGGACTGGACAGATCCACCTCGTTAACGCCATAGCCTTGCGCTAAACGCCGAGAACCACCACAGATGGCGAGCACCGGTATGCCACGCTCTCGAGCGCCCCGAACCAGTTCCGCCTCATATTGCAAGCGCACCTCACGTGATTGATGAACGTCGTTCGGTATGTCCTGGCCGCCAGGAATGTATATTCCATCTAATTTTTTTAAGTGCTGTGCAATATGTTTTTTGGCGATCATTTCCCGCTTGATCTTCGTTGCAACTATCTCGTTCGTTAGTTTTTTGTCTTTACTGGCTTTCCTGTCTGGTGCTTGTAAATCAGGTGGGGACGACGTTGCGATCACATTTGGCATCGTGCTTTGAACTGCATGCAGATCATAGCCGTGACCGGGCCGGTGACTAATACCAACTACTGGCCCGTGATCATAGGAACCCGCACGGGCCTGCATTTTTTGCAGATTTTGTTTACCACGTTCGATGCGCATGTCCCGTCGGCTGCGTCGTGGTTTCTGTAACCCTGAGCTAATCGAAATTTTCGGCGACGGTTTCTTATTACGACCACGCATTCTATTGCTGTTACCCGATGAACTCGACATGGTGAACCTCCTGTTGATTAATGCGGTGACTGATGATCGTGTGCACGAGCGCTAGATGTTGCGTGGAACTGGCACACGCGCACTCGAGCGCGGGACACTGGCTTGTGGTTTCGATAGCCCGTTGCGCACCTCTACTTTGGTGTAAGGCTGAATCGTTGCTCGCAGTTGCGGTGAGATCGACAATCGAGCCGGTAAACGCGGTGCCAGATGATTAATGACGTCATTGTCGAGTCGCGCACGCCTTGGGTGATTGGGGCCAATTTTGTCAATCACAGGGACCAATCCCACCTGCGGGACCGTTTGTGTGGCAACCTGCATACGGGTGAATGCATTGGTGAATCCCTGGGTCGGATTAGCGGATTTTGCTTTCTGTTTGATCTTGGTTACGAACTGGCCACCAGTCGGATGTGACGAATTCGAATCACCTCGAAACCCGCTGACCTGAATCCTCGGATTTGCGCCCTGGGTATCCAATGCGGCCGACACACTGCCGACAAAACTGGGCTGAACCGGCACGACCCCGCCCAGCGGATCTCGTCGAAATGTCCCCGCTGAGCCGCAAGATGAAATTCGAACATCCAGGCCGTCCGACTGAGTTTGTGGTGTGATCATGGCCGAAATTCGTCGGACACTGGTCGCTATATCAGTCGCAGTGTGGCTCTGACGGTAGCCTCGTCGAACCGTTAATCTTCCGCCTGTTGGCAAGAAACCCTGATCCTTTTGATACTCAACTCGGGTCGAAATGGAATTGGTATTCTGGGCATTTCCGTGCCCTTTAACCCAAAGAATGTCGGCGGGGCCATTGTTGGGTTGATTGACCCCTGGGACAGGCGCAACCTGAGGGTTGATAATCTGGACCCGTGCATTCACGTTCGCTTGCTGCTCACGCAGGTTGATTCGATCTCTAACGGACAGATTGACATTGTTGGTTAACCGATCGTTGATGAGCGATCTATAACGAGCGCGCATAACAGCTTGCGCTGCCTGAGTGTCGACAAAGATATTGCCACTGGTGACGTTTGCTTTGTTTAACTCCTCAAATGCGGCCCTCCCGTGCGAGCTGTCATGTGCCGATAAGCCGGGTAAGTAGACGTGTGTTTTAACGGTTCTTGGGTTCATGCTGTACTCCGTATGCTGAGATCACCGCGTTACGTGATTTTTTTAAAACCACCGGACGATGAAAAATGTCCCGGGTATTCAATCGATGTTTGCGTTGTCTTGTAGACGCGCCCTTTGTTCCATAGATGCTGTATGCGTTTCGCGGATTTTGCTCGACGAGCATCACGGGAATTTGCTTGAGACTTAATACGCGAGGTAATCCATTTATCCGTCATTTGACCAGGCTGTAGTTTTGCCATCGGGCCTTTCGCTTCAACCACCCAGGCTTGCCTACGCCTCTTACTCTCCCACATCTGATCGATTCCGGTACCGTGTCCAGGTCGAATAGGCATCAGCGGCTTCGCATCACGCATCTTGGTCATGCGTCGCATAGTTGTAAACTCACCGATAATCTCCGTTTGCCGCGTGCGTGCAATTCGCATACGCCGCAGATCGCCTGATCTTTTTGCGAGCAAGTACTTACGCGTATTTTTCGCGGTGTGCTTTTCAAAATGAGCCAGGTCCGGTGCAATGTCCTCGCCGAATGGGTGGTTATGTAAGGGCGGGAATGGTAACTGGCGCACTGGAAACTTAGCCGGTGCGGTGCTGGTAATCTTCTGTTGCTCCACATCTTCAATAAACCGAAAACCCACAACGTCGGCCCCGCTGTTTACGTCGGATTGATGACTTTTCCACGATGTGGTTGCCGGAAAGCCCTGGAATCGATTTGGATTCATTTCTATTGCCCTAGTGAGTTGCTGCGCGCTCTAGGCGGCGAAGGCGCGGCTGAACTTTGTTTCGGCAACGCTGTCATGCTGTGGCGTCGGGCTCGCCTTGGCTGCGAACTGGCTCCTGACAAAACGGGTGGCGGCGCGAGTTGAACTGGCGGTATGGGCGCGCTGGCGGCGTGATTAGACGAGTTACTGGAATCGGATCGCACTGAACTTGCCCTCGGGCTGTGACGCGCGTTAACCGGCGAGGCTGATGGTGACTCAACGTTTATCGGCAAGGACGAATGGCTATGGGACCGCTGTAACGCGGGACTATGTGAACCCAAACCAGACTCTATGTCCGGTACGTTTGCCTGCCGAGGAGGTGTAGCTGCCCAAGTCGACAAAGCCCCCAAGGCTTCGCCGGCAAGCCAGGCACCTGCTGATCCATAGGCATAACTGCTGGCCGTGGTGGTATCATGGTTCGCCGTATGTCGGGCCGCCTCGTAACTCATATAGGCGGCGCCAGCATTCGCAACACCACTTAATGTTTGCGCGGCGCCACTTACGGACTGCCAAACATCGCGGCTTCGAAGACCGGAAACGGTCGCCGCAGCGCCACGCAACATCGATACCCCACTACTCACTCCCCATAACGCAGATGAGGTAGTCGCACTCCAGAATGACGCGGATTCGGATGTGACGCTGGCGACCGAACTGCTCAAGCCCGCACCAATACTGGCCAGATTTCCGACCGTCCGTGCGCCATCATCATAGCTACTACGTGGATTGGAGCGTTGATCCATTACTGCACCACCACTCCATAACGCGCCACTGGTGACGCCCAAAGCTGCGGAGGCAACGTTTGCACCGCTCGGGAGAGATGCGCTACCAGTAGCGAGCGCGGAGGTAACCGCTGCGGAAGCACCGATGACTGGGGGTCCGTATTGCCCTCGCCCTTGATTCGGCGCCAGCGGCGCACTATTCGAGCGCGCCCGTTGAGACTCACTAGGATGAGCGTTACCTAACAAAGGATCAGTGATATTAGCCATTTGAGTTCTCTGTGTTAAACCAGCAATTGATAATGAGCAGTGTCAAAGTCAACTCCAAATTCCCGCGCCGAATGTGACGTGTTGCCCTCCGACATGACGGCTACCAAAATGTGGTGCCGCCTCGTGAACAGCCCGATCCATCAGAAACAAGCGGCCGTACATGCGCCCACCATGCCCAATGCGAACAGCATGATGGTGATGCCAGACTTCGGTGGCACGCCGCGCAGGAATGTGGGCGCGTCGGGCGCTGGCATCAGCCCGCGCAAAATCTGTGCTGCGATCCGCACCGAGGCGGATTTCGAAAGATGCTCTGGCCGTGCCGCCCGGCTCAAGTCCGCGTCGCCGTGTTCCACCGGGATCGGTAAAATGGACGATCCGAGCGTATGGGTGTGTTCCGGCCACAAATCGATGTGGCCGCGCGCGGCGGCGTTGCCCGCTAATGATATTGCTGGGCGCAAGATGCTGTCCGACAATCCGTGAGCGGTGGCCTGCGGTCTGCTGTCGCTTTAATTCTTGACCTGCGATACGATTGGATGACCTAGCGGGCATTAGTAGCTTCCTTTATTGTCGACTTGCGCACGGATTTTGTTTCCAGTCCTGGTTGACTAATCGAGGTCGACATTGGTTCAGCGAGCTCAATTGGGGAGTTGATGCCGTTCAACAGGGTTTGCAGTGCGTGTGAGTGGTGCGGCTGATCCGAATGTGGGCTTACTGAATCTGTCAGCGCCTTAACGTAGAATTGGTATGCTTCATCTGGCGGGATAGCTTGGTCTGGAAGCGCACAAAAACCAAGTTCGCTCAGGGCAGAAATCGAGCGAGAATTGTCAGCAAATGCACAGGTGTACACTGCATTGATCCGGTGGATAGCGCTTAGGTGTTTAAACAGAGTAACGGCCGCGCGTTGTCCGAAGCCTTGACCTTGATAGTCCGCGCCAATCCAAAAGTAAAAGAATGCGCTGTGCTTAAAGCACGACGCGGACACTACGCCAACGAAGCCGACTTCGTTATCGATCACGGCATAAACAAATTTGTTATCTTGCTGGGTGTGTTGTTCAATCCAAGCCAAGAGATCCTCCATGGCTTCAAACGCCGGCAATGCGGTCATCACCGCAATGGAAGGATCACGATATTGGAGCCAAAAGTCCTGCGCATGATGCGGCGATAGCGGCATTAACCGAAGCGTTCCAGAGTCAAGTCGAGCAGTCGTTGAGTTGAGTTCGAATGGCATTTGAGATGGTATGGTGACCACGTAGTTCAACAGTCCTTTAGCTTCTTCGTACAAATTCGAGTTTTCTAAGTCGTCGCATTGAGTAATGCGGCGCAGACTGGTAATTGTCTGGTCAATGTTGCCGCGACTGAGACAGGACAGAGCATAGGCAAATCTGGCCTCATGATTATCTGGGTTACTTTCCAGCACAGCCATCAGTATTCGGCATGCCAGCTGATGCGCGTTAAACTGCTGAGCAATCATGGCTAAGTGAACGTAATCCTCATGTTCTTCACGAAAGGTGTAGACTGCGTCCCACATCTTGTTAAACAGTGCGCGCCAATCTGACAGTTGCTGCACCGTCAATCCGGCTAACGCCGCGCTTAACTCATCTAAATAGCGAAATAGCAGCCTGGCGTCATCTGCCACTTCTGATACCAGCCAGTATATAAAATCGGCGCCGCCGTTAGCCGGATTGGCGACGCCGGCAACATGATTTGCGTAATGAGCAGACTCATGACGAACGGTCGTAAGAACGGTGCTCAATTGCGCGGCGTCGCAGAACGAAGCACGTCGCGGGCTACCGAAGTAAATGAGTGATGTCAATGGCGATTGGCTGGAGCGCTGAGCGTGTAGGGCTTGCCCGCCCTGCTCCGACGCATACCAGGTCAATGCATGGCCATTGACGGGTAAGAATAATCTGGGTGAGTCGACCAACTGAGGCAGACCTTGCTGTCGTAGGTCTGACTCAAGGTGGAAACCACGATGAGAGGTTAGCCATAGACACTCGTGGTTAGCAATCTGACGAATATGCTGTATGCAATCAAATGCACCATCTGGGATGAGCGTGTAAGCGCTGTCAAATCGAGCGAGGTACCGTTGCTCTAAAGGACTCAAGTCAGTTTTCTGGTACCAATGAAACTGAATCGGTTCACTCGCGCTGGTTTGTTTGGATACGTAGGCTGTGTTGCAATGACCGTAGTGGATGTTGATAAACGAATGAGGCAGACCACTAAATACGCCATTAGCGATAACGAACAGCGGGTTTTCAATGCTTCGGTGTCCAAGCGTGAGCTGTGTGCTGGAAAGTTCGATATACGAATGAGTGAGTGCGTTAAAATGAACCGGTTCAAGGTGTCCAGTTTTGATCCAAGAAGACAACACAGGGTGCGACCAGCACTCGGAAACACGTTCCGTTCGGCTGTCTGCAAGTAGGTAGGTCGGATTAAACCGGCTCCACTCATCGTCATTTAAGGTGGATTTGAGCGCATCCAAACACCAGTGCGCAAACTGGCCATCCCCAGCTTCGAGCTGCAATATATAGCCAGGCTGCTCGGTATCGAAATGTCCGGCGTTAAGTGCCTGTCGCCAAACCCGCACGATGGCATCGGCGTAATCGGTCGCCATGCCGCGACTCTGCAGTGGGGCAGCATCCTGGAATTCTGCATATGTTGGTTGATCATCGACACGTTGCCAGACACGACTTTCGCTAAATTCCACCAGGCATTCTGCGTCGTGGCCGGATGATGCTTTCGAAGAGGTGGTCACTTTGTCGTTGCTCATGATCTTGTTCTCCATTGGTATGCGCTCAGGAGTGCAGCGCATCGGGTGACGCGTCTTTTTGTTGAATCCCTAACATGTCAAAAATATTGATATGCCCTTGTTGTTGTACAAACAGTTCCTGATACAGTTGGCTGGTGTTCATTTGCCCCCAGTCAATGGCTTTGTAGATGAGGTATGGTGCAGGACTGTGAGGGTCGTCCTGGACGAGATAATCAGCAATACTGCGCAGCGCGTGATACGCATCCTGGCGATTCTGCAGTGACTGCGTTGCTTCGGTGACCGAGCTGTGAATCTGCATCGAGTCCTCGTTTTGCACTCCGTCGGCTGATGTGTCTTCAATTGGCCGTAGGTGACTGCCACGCTGCTCAAGTTGTTGATACGCGAGTCCGGCGATTTCCTCTAGTGTGCCGATAAAATCCGCCATACTTGGTGACTCGCCAGCCAGCTTCGCATCCAACAGGTATACCAGCCTGTCCGCTGCAAGTAGCGCGAGTTCAAGGTCGGCGTAAAGTGTTTGATAGAACGTCACTGGCGTTTGATTGATATTCATTGACACCCTCTCTACGTCAAGGTCTTTGGGGTCAAATTTTGTCTCAGGGTGCGCTTGTTTCAACTGGGTGTTCCGCAAGGCGAGCTCCCAGTCAGTCCAACTGTAGTTGACCTCTGTGTCAACGCGCGCTGATATCGGGACCTGTTTAAGAGCGAGTATCAGTTTGGTGTTGATCCAGGCAAACAGATTAATCCGGTGTTCTAGGTCAGCTTCTTTCGAACAAGGATGCATGTCAGGCCAGAACTGGTGACTTAACTCTGTAATTAAATGCAGGCATGGGGCCAGCGCGCCGAATCCGTCGGTATGCAGACGTGCCTCCAATAGCCAAATGGCGAGCTGTAGGTCCTTGCTCTGATGCGCCAACGTCGTCAGGCATCCCTTGGATACGGCCTCCCAATCAGCACTGCGCAATTCAATATCCCATACGCCCCGCGGGGTTGAATTATCATCTTGAACACGTGCGGCCTGAATACGTTGGTAGACCTCCTCATCTGCAAGGTATGGACCAGTTGGATTTTCGGCAGAGATTGGCGAAACATACTCAGAGAGCGGTGCTGACATGTGTTGTTTAAAAACACGTTCTAGTTCGGATATGACTGCGTCCATTAGTTACCTCACAGGTTGGGTGCCCTAGCAGGAAAGACAGGCGGAAACTCGCGCTTTTCTAACTGCTTGGTGGTTGAATTAAGGCTGTAAATGTCCAGACCAACGACGAGGTCAATCGTCGTCGACACGGTATCTGGCGTACTGCCCGGAGTGGTAGAGGGGCGTGTTGCTGAAACCCCAAACTGCAACAACAGTGAACCTGAATCCGGTTTAGTTGCCTGTGTCTCAAGCGCTGTCTTATACCGCTGAATAAGACGGAACAAAGACCAAGCGCCTGTTTCGGTAAATCGAATAACGCCTTCAGATACGCTCGTAGCCGCCGTATTGGAAGGCGCGAGCTGATACGCTGAGGATGCAGCGAGACGAGCGACAAACTCGGCATCGGCCCCGTAATTCCATACCAACTGGGTTGCACTGCCCGGGATGCCAATTCCCAAGCCATTGCTGACTAAGTACTGGCTGATGACCTGCGCTTCACCGACAGACGGTGTGAGCAGTACCTTAAATTTAGGTTCAACGGTTAAGCTGGCAATTGGGTTGTCATCACCCGACGAAGTCACTAAGTTGTCGGCAAAAAAATCGGATACCTTACTCAACTGCGCAATGAATGTTTGTGCCTCTGAATAGCGCGCGTCAGTCTTGGCTTTTAATGTGAGGTCGGCAAGTAACTCGGCACGGACCGTGTTGAATTGTGTGAAGAATTGTTTAACTGCGGCTAGGCTTGCATCCTGCTTGATAGAAGGCATGGTCCCAACAAACGGATATTTGCCACTCAATGTCGCATTGAATTGCTCGACGACCCAGGCATAGTTTTTCTGGGTGATGTCCTGTCTTGAGTCACTGCAAAACCCCATTACGGCGGTGAGAAAGCTTGTTTGGAAAGCCGTAAAGATATCGTCGCCAGCATCGACTGTGTAAGCAGGCGGACATTGATCGACGGTCATAGTCAGAGTTTCGGCAAAGCGCTTTTCCAGTACCGCTAAGGCGTTACTGGGGTTTTTTAACGCTGAGTTGCTGAGCACAACCAAGGTTGATTTCCAGCGCTTTTCAAGCCCAGACTGATCGCCGCCCTGCCCTGAATCCGTATTCAAAAGGTAGGTGACTGGACCTTGCGTGTAATTGAGCGCGATAAACTGTGCTCGTTGGCGTTGAGCCAGTAAGTAATCGTCCATACTGGATTTGTCCGTCAACCCGTACAGGCGAGCGAGTGCCGTAGGTTGGGTTGCGTCAAATGTATTCTTAGGTTGGTACAAGCCACTGCTCGCTACTAGCTCATCTGCAGATCGAAGAATCATGAGAGCGGATTGCCGCGACAGTTTAGACCAGAGCTTGGCGTCAGTTTGCACGCCAAGCTGGTTAAATATATTTCCTAGTTGATAGAACTGTTGTGTGGCTTCATTAAAGTTCTGTACTTGCGCAATGAGCTGTTGCTCAGGTGTTGCCTTACCGCTCTGTTTACGGGTAACTTCGCTGATTGACATGCGCGTTGCGAGTGAAATCTCCTGCTTTAGCGCGCTTCTGAGCTGAATTAACATGTCTTGCTGGAGCAAATAGGTTGCTCTGGATTCTGGGGTTTGCTCGGAGAGTGCTATGGCCCCAAAATTACTCGTGGCGTAGGCTTCGTATTCTTTATAGTAACCAATCGCGTTGGCTAAATGATTCGTGTCCCAGTAGGAAACTTGTTTCGGAGTAACCGGCGCATTGTTGGTATTTACGCTCATAAATGCCAGACCTTGAACGCTACCGAGGCTATTACGAAACGCTTTAACCTGGTCGCTGAAATCAATTTCGCCCAATTCGGTTTGTACAAACAACGCGGAACCATTGTTGCTTTGATTCTTTAGCAACTGGATAACAAAGTTTTCTTCACAGTGACGAGACTCAAACAATCCTATGGTGCTGTTTGCGTTTCGACTGCTCGACGTTGAATGATTTAGCCAGACAGCATTTATGTTTGATAGGCTTTCAAACATGCGTTGACACGGATTTAAGTTTTCTTGTGGTGCAATCCAGTTTTGTTCTAAGAAATCAAACCAACGATCCATAAGTACATAGTCGTTGCCCTCAAGCATGCCAATGCTGGTCTTGAGCAAAGTTGACCCGCTTGCCCCCACGCTACTCACCACATTAACCGGACTGACGGCGTCCGCCTGAATCCGTGTGTATATGGTGTTACTGGTCTGACCGACTCGCCGCCAGAATAGATCTGATGAGTCGCCATCCACACTTCCGGGCAGATCTGGGCAGCGCGGATTCGGTCTCTCGTAGTTATAGTTCAATTGGTTCAGCGCGGCTTCATACAGCGTGCTGCGACGGAAGAAGCCTTGCGGAGGATTGATGCCGTAGAGGGCTTTTATCAGTTCGGAAAACTCGGTAAGAATGTTCGGGTTTTGATACCTTGCAGGCTCCGATAAGCTAATAAAGTCGTGTCTACTCCGGTGAAACGTGTGGAGCTTCTCTAACCACACGCTAACAAACGGCCACTGCTGAAACCGTTGGTTGATGTCGTCTTCGTTTAGTTGCGGCTGGTATCCCATCAATGACTTAAAGTTCTGTGACAGCCGACACTCCAATGCCGGAAAGACCTGTTTTGCGAACTGATTGTCGGCGATGCTATTGATCAGTTCGTCATCAGCGCCGGAAAACCAGGAGATCGGTAGCGCTGCACGAGAGAAAGAGCGTGCATCCACGGTGCTTAACTGATTCAGAACACGATACACATCGTTATACCCGGTCGAATTGATGGACGCTGATGGACGAACTTGGTTTAACGCACTCCCTGCCGTATCAAACTGTGATTTCACACTCCACAAGCTCCAGGCCCCTAGGATAAACAGCACCACTAACGAAACAGTACTCGCCCTTTTATAGCGGGCTAGCATTCGTTGGTGAGATAAAAGCCCTTGGTTAGTTGGTGTTGCGAGGTTTGATTCAGCGACGATCTTCTTCTCAAATAGCTCTACCACAAACACGTCGTCACTGGCGCGCGTTTGATTGTTGTTGTGACCGGTGAAGTAAAGTCCTCTGAATAAGAAACGATTGTTGTAGGTGGTCGCTTTGAACAAGGCATCGCAGAGCGTTGACAGCTTGGTTTGCAAGCGTTTTAACTCCTGATCAAGAAGGACGAAATCGTCGCCTTTTGCGAGTTTCAGCACGCTTGATGATATCAGAACTTGATTGCGATTGAGGTCTCTGATGACCGAAGCGAACGCGTCTGAGACAGATCGGCTGCGATATGGGTCGTTTACATCGAGATCGCTAGACCAGCCAAATATTTGATCACGCTGCGTCCAATTTTGTGCCAGAAATGCGTCGAACCCTCTAATCGACTCACATTCACTAACAATGAAATAAATCGGTAGTTCAAAAGGCACATTACTGTCAATGATGGTGAGGTCAACGAGCGCCTTGTCGATCAGTGCGGCAAGTTGCTCTGTGTCGGCATCGATAAGTGATCGGCCCGGAACCGACAGGATGATGCCGTCTAGTGGCCTCTGAGGACGTCGCTCACAAATGGTCCGAATGTCAGACTCCAGCCGTTTTCCAGATTCGGTATCAATGAGGTCGTAAACGGTGAGACTTTTTAAAAAATACCACCTGTTTTGCTTGGTTTGTCGTAAAACAGCATTCATAAAACGCGGTGCCATACGACGTATGCTGCTGGGTGAGATGGTTCGTAACAACGGTTTATCTGCGACGAGGTTAAGTACCAAATACCACGGTATATCGTAGACTTCCTGCGAGCGATTAAAGCCCTGACGAACAATTTCCCTGAACACTTCAATTAATGCATAGATTCGTGCTTTGAAATGTTTTAGAACGCGAGACAAACCACTTTCTTCGGTGCTCACTTGCTGTGCGGGAACTTTGAACCATATCCATAGAAACGCGGCAAAAATGAGCAGCACGATGCACACAATAACCAATGCAGGGTATGCGGCCACCACTTGGCGGAATTCGAGCAGTATTTGCTGAAGCATCGCCATCACTCACTCAACCCGAGGAAGAACGAAGTGGAAATCCAAAGCCAGACACTACTGGTGAGGATGAGATACGAAATCAGCGACCAGAAGATGATCTTATGCCAGCGCGAAAAAGGCTCAAGTCGTGTGGCGCTGGTTGGGTTAACGATTGACCCGTAAGCGGCCGGGAACAAGTGTGGTGTCTGGTTGGGTACACCGGTTTTAGGCAGCAATCTATCGAGCAACGTTTTCACGAGTTTTTCGTTACCGCGTATGCGACCTCTAAAACCAAGTTGCAAAGTAAGAATGAACAACGCTGCCAACTGTTTTTCGAAATGGCTCAGTACGTCTTTCTTGAGCAAGGTCTGAAGACGTCGAAAGTATTCGTCACCTGCTATCGCGGTGGAAAACGCCCCCGATTCCAGTGAAAACTCATGCCAATATCGTCGCCCAAACCAATTGAGCTGAATCAAGAATATCTCGTCGGCCAGCGCGCACATCAAATAGCTCGCGTCGCGGTAAGCCGCGAATTCAAGCTGGCTGGTGTGACTTGCCACGTATTCGGTTTGACTAGCCAACGCAGCGCGCAGATAAGAGGAAAGCAAGCGTGTAGATTCCCGCTCAGACAAATTAGCTGGAATATCTTCGTCCGTGATCGAGGGCCAGTCGATAGCGCCTTGCATGATCATGGATTTAACATGGCGAACACGGCAATAGAACTCTTTGAACAGAGCGATATTATTCAGTTCTTTCCATTCCAGTGCGGCGTTCATGGCATACCTTTCAATCGCACCTAGCTCGTGTACAACCAGATAGACTCTGGGAGGATATCGTCGTCCCGCTGACTGGCACTGCGAATAACCAGTCGCTCGCCAAAGCGGATATAGCTGTCCGTGGTGTCGATCACAATGACTACCCGCTCTTGGTCCGACTCCGACTCGAAGATCGGTTTTGCCAAAATACGTCGCTGGGCCCCTAGCAGACGTTTTTGATCAGCGGTGTCGAGTTTAGATTCGCTGACGATTCGCACAGATTTCACATATTCCATGAGCGCTTTCTCCGTGACCCCGCGCTCACCGCGTAATTCGATAGTGAGCGTATCTGTGTCGTTTTGTTTGAGTAGCATGATGCTAAAAAGCGTATCTTGCTGATCAAATTTGAGCAGATGAAACTCGGACTTGATGGTGCTGATCAGACTAGCCAACCATGAAATAACGGAACTAAAGCCAACATTAAGATCGTTGTGGTCATAGATTGGCATCACGGGTGGAACAGGATTGGCAGTGAGCCGTGTCAGCTTTCCGATGGCATCGCAAAAAGTGCGGTAGACATCGAATGGGTGAATGTCTGAATTAAGCGCTAGCTCCAATGGCGGCAAGACTGCGCCTAATATTTCGGACATCTCGCGTTTTCGCATTCGCACCGATCGTGTCAACCCACTGGCTTCGGATGCGGAAATCCCTGCAAGTTGTATCGCCTTTTGACGAATACCTTGCACCAGTCGTTCAAGGTTGGTGAACAATGCGGCGGCACTGGTTATGTCTCTGGCACCAGCACTTCGGACCGGCGGTACATAGCGGGTATGTTTAAATGTCCCATCGTTTTCGCGTTTAATCCGCATAATGGGCATGGCGACATATTTACCCGGAGGCGTATCACCAACGAATAGGCTCAATCGGGGCTTGAGCCGATACACCTCTACCCCGTTTTCTCCGGTGTTTTCATCAACCACTGGTGTGTTGTCCGTCATTGAGTCAAAGCGTTGAATTTCAGACAACTGGTGCGCCGCGCCTTTGTCTCGGATGGGTACAACAAGGTGCACCAATGCCTCAGCGCCCTCGCGTTCGAAGGCTACTGAAGACGTCAGATCAATTGTTAATTCGGCGTCCAGCTTGTCATCATGATTGACCACCAAACCGTCTGGCATCATGCCGTACAAAGAGCGAATACGTAACGTTCCCGAGAGTAATGACGTGCCATCGTAGCGCAGTTGCACTAATCCCCAAAAATAAGGCGCGAGCAACGACAGTTGGTGCATGCGTTCGTTCTCATGATACGCCTGGTCTTGCTGGAAATGCTGTGGCGATAACAACATACCCTCGTGCCACTGGACTGGAAATTGACGTTGTTTTACAAGTTGCATCGGTATATTCCTCAGTGCGTTGAATCCTATTTCGTCTCAACAATGTCTATTTGGGCTTTGTCTAAGGTAATGCGCGGCTTCTTAAACGGTGAGATATCGAGTGTGTAATCGGGTGACTCTTTCAGGTAGTTTGCAAACAGCAACACCTTGTAGGCCTTCTGGTAGGGAATCGGGAATTTGCTGTGCTCTTTGTCTGGTTTGAGAATGACTTGTGACACCGGCACCAGCTCATATGAGAAAACGACAAATTTACCGGGATATTGAAGTTGAAATTGTCGGCGTTCGGTAAACCACTGGCGTGCGGTGTATTTGCTAAGTTGTGTGACCAGCGTGTCCTCAAACAGAAAGACAAGATCCACTGCAACTGCCGTAGATTGATTCACGTCATCGGTCGCGACTAAATGTACGGTTTGAATTGCGTTGTCACTGTAGCGTGGCAATACCAATTCAAGTTGCGTACAACTGGATAGACTGACCATCATCATCGAGAGCAACAGGCTTTGTGTTACTGCGTTGTTCATGTCAACACCATCACTTTGAGTTGACTGGGTGACAGGGTGGCGCCAACCATATTTCCCATCGGGCCATTCTGCTCGGTTGGCATTAACATCTTCACCACCGGAAAAGCCGTGGCGAACACTTTGAAACTTCCCAGAATGTGGCGCTCAGGGCCCATCACCATGCCCGAAGCAACGCCACCCAAAACGCCCGGATTATCTCCGTTACTGATGTAGGCCATTGTCATTAAATTATGAATTGGCATGGCCTGAATGAACTGATTGAAGACGGTCGGAATTGACGTCGATGTCAGTGCGATATTCGGGTATGGAATCGGCACCGGACCCGCTGGCGTCGGGGTATTGCACACATCTGGGAACGCAAAATGAATAGCTGGAAAGAAGGTATTTTGAAACATAACTACCCCATATTGATACGATCAGCATCTAATCGCAGATCCTTGTTTGCGGTAATAATGTGATTCTCCGCGTCTGAATGAAGGACTTGGTCTGCTCGAATCAAGCCGGTGTCAAACTTACTCACCCAATGGCGCATGACGTTGACCATTGAATCTAGGGCGGTCAAAAACAAATTGGTACAAGTAAGTCGAATGTGCTGGCCACATTCCATGGTGATGTCCGACGCGCTGCGTACTGTCACCGACTCGTCCCCGGTAACATCAACGTGTCTAGCGCGAATCTGAAGCTGTTCAGCGAATGGCAGCTCGAAGTAGGCTTGCTCGCGAGGTGCTGCTATGAGCAGTGCGACAACAAACTTACCCTCAGGTGTGTCTAGAACTGCAACATAATCCCCTACTCCGAGTCGTATGCCGAGACCATGCGCCACTCTGGCAACGTGTTGTTCATCGAGGGTCACCGAGCCCTGGTTGACTGCCTTGATGTAATCAAAAGAAAGTGTCGCTGATTGGTCAGTCGACGCGGCTGTTGCTAACGTGAGTAGTGCATTCATTTAGATGAGACCTCGTTGTACTAATAACCTTTCTGCTTCGGCTCGACCGGCCAGCTCCGGCGTGGGAGTGGCGGTTAGGAATACCTCGGCGCTGGCGTGCTCGACCAGCATGCCAAAGGCGTTCAAGTGGCTTGCCTCGGCGTTTTGATAATCACACTGATACAGTTGTGCACGCGCCCATGTGCTGCGATCTAGGCGTGCATTGGAAAACACGCTGTCAGCAACTGATGCATAACTAAAATTCGCACATTGAAGATCACAACCCTTAAATCGGGATTGTTTGATGTTGGCATTCTGAAAACAGGCCATGGATAAATTGGCTGCGCCAAACTGGCAATGCTCAATATTGGCCTCGCTGAATATTGACTGAGTCAGATTAGTCCCGCCGAAATCACACGCTTCCAGCTTTGCCTGAATGAAGATGCATTGCTCCATCTGTGCACCACGAAAATCTGATTCCACAATTTCGCACTCTGAGAAGTTGCAGCGAAGCAGATAACGGTCTTGAAACGACCACGCAGTAAGACGGCTACCCACGAATAGCGCCTGCTCAAGGTGCGACGGATCAAATTCAATCCGGCTAAAATCTGTCTTTGCCCAGGCTACATTCACTTGTTTCCCGCCAAGGATGCGCAGATCGGTAACCGTATTTTGCAGCAATGCAGAGGTGTCTATCGTCACAGCGCGCCAAACCGAGTTTGAGAGATCGCATTCGGCAATCTGACAGCGCGAGATATGAATCTCCTCAAGCTGTGTACCGGTAAATTGACATTTCATTAATGCGCACTCAGTCATATGTCCAGCTGCAAAGGCAAGTTCTGAGAGTTGACAGCTGACAAAGCGTGTTTTTTCGAGATGCAAACCCAGAAATTCACAACGAGACAAATCACACTCGACAAAGATGCAGTTATTCATGGTCTGCCCATTCAGACGTGAACCGGCTAGGTTTACATTATGAAAAACGCCGCCATTGAGCGTGACCTGACTCAGGTCACGATTTGATAGATCAACATTTACTAGGGGCTGGCCAGCCTCAACATGCCGACTCAATTCGAGCAAATTCATATTCGAACCTCGATGTGGCTTGGTAGGTTCTTGGCATCGGTCAGGTTACACTGATCAAACGAACTCTCTTTGGCGTTTACCCCAAAAAACTCCGCACAATTTAGTTCCGATTGACGCCAGCGACTTTTACGCATGAGGGATTCGGCAAAGTTTGCCTGCCGGGCATAAGTATTATCGAACCGCGCCCCTGAGAATACGCACTGGTAAAACGCCGCGCTTTGCAGGTCGGCTCTATTCAAGGGGCAGTCAGTAAAGTTGCCTTGCTTTATCGCGGCGTTCGCAAAATTCGACTCGGTTAGGTCGGCACCCTGAAATCCAATAATGTTTGCTGTTGCGCTGGAAAAGTTGGCTCCGACCAAAGCGCATGCGCCGCCGAACTGCACACGATCGAGCGCAGCATGTTGGAAGTCTACTTCGGCGGCGTTAACCTGCGCAAAGATGCTGCGCGTAATGATGCTCTGTTGAAACGAGTTCGCCGTAAGCGATGAATCAAGGAACATCGCCTGAAAGAATGTCGCGCCGATGAATGATGTCTTGATAAATGCAGATTGCATGAAACGGACATTGTTCAATAGGCAGCCATTCAATAAACAATCAGTGAAATGGCTATTGATAAACGACGCGCCGTCAAGTTTGGCACCACTGAAGTCGCACCGCGTGAAATTCGCTTCGAGTGTCATCGTGGCGCCAATTTTTGCATGTTTAAACTGGCAATTAGCGGCTGTTACTTTTGAAAAATTAGCACCGCCCAATTGACACTGGTTGAGGTTAGCGTGATCCAGCTTCGCCCCTGTGAACACGGCATCCTTGAGGTTGGTGCCGGTAAATAGGCACCCCGTTAAGTCAGCGCCTTCAAATTGCGTTGTTTCTAAGTCCGCACCTGTGAAATCAAGGTCCCGCAAATCCGCGCCGCTCAAATCCAACCCAGCCAACGATTGGCCTCGAGCCATTGCTGACAGTACCGCCTCACGCAGTCGTTGCCTAGCTGTCTGAGTAAGTTGGTCCGAAGCAGTGGTATCAGTCGGACTTAGGCGACGGCCCGTGATACTTAAAGAATGCAGATGTTGTTGTTTCTCAGAAGAAATACCTACATCTGGTGCGGCTTGTATTGCGTCGAATCGTCGTCCTAAGTCGCTTGTTGTGAGTGGTTGTTCGGTTGGCGACTCGCTGGGCGTTAGATCCAAAGATTCAAGTTTAGACTCGCTGTCGGACTTTGCCTGCTCGGCTAGCCGTGTTAAAGCTTGCAAGGTGTCGGTTAAATCGACATCGCCGCGTTGAATCGCTTGCTTGGGAACCGGGGGCACTAATATTTTGGTTGGCGTTTGCTGCACGGCTTCGGCAATACTTGCATCGGGATCAACTCTGTCAAGAATCGCCTGTTTGGATTGCGCTACTTGAGCGTGCAACTGACTTTGGGAATCGAGTTTTTCTGCGTCTAGTCGAGCCTGCTCTTCCTTGGATTTACGTGGGGAAAGCTGACTTTCATTGAGCACATGAGCTATCGCGGTCTGATGGTCTGTTCTGGCTGCGTAAATTTTCTGGTACTCAGCTTGAGACCGAGGTGCATCCTTTTGACTCTCATATGCGAGCATCAGTGATGCAATATCCAAAGCATCACTGTCGTCAATATCCGATAAGCCACGATACACCATCAAACCAACGTCTTGGTCAGGGAAAAACCATACGGTATCGATCCGCGTTGAGACTTCTTCGAGGCTGGTCTGGGCATGCTTCCTTACAAATGCACGTACATGAACATTGGGCAGCGTACCCTGGATCGTAGGCGAGGTCGGACTAACACCCCACAGTTCGAATGACTCGTTGCCTTGTACCTTGCCATGAATCCATTGGTCCGCCATCGCGGTGTTAAATACGGCTGGGTCATGATCCGGAGGAAGTCCAGGATAGTGATTCGCCAGCCAGTCATCGTCATATGTGCCAGCGCGTGTAACGCGACTTGGTGCAGTAATGGCAACGGGGCCAAAACACGAAGCCGTCATTCGGTCTTCCGGTCTACGCTGCGTTTCGTTTATGGCACGTAGGCTTGGTCTAGACACGCTTGCGCCGACAGCAAGATTGCGCATTTCGTCGGGGCTAATGAAACCCTGCCCTACGGTGTTTTCAGCAAAACCATTGCCACCGAAGGCGTTTTTCCAGGTCAAATCCATCTCGTCAAAAGGTGCTTCTTGTGTGAGGGTCCAGCCTTGATCAGTAAATAACCAAGACTGCTCACCAACGACCTGCACGCGTTTTTCGAATTTATCCCCTAGCCTGACTCCCACCTCCATTGAGACAGCTTTTTTGGGATTACGAGCATACGCCTTGCCAGAGAGCAATACTTCAGGGAACTGTTTAGGCGCGCCGGTATCCAATACAGTGCCCTCGTCCAAACAGGCCATCATCTTGTTCCACGCAAGCTGTTCCGGAACGACGGTGCCGTCAGACAAGGAAAACCACAACAACGGTGAAACACATAGCTGGTGACGCCCATCTAAATACAGTGCGCGATGAATTAGTCCGAGTTTAAGTGGCTTAATAATTTGCATGTGCTTACATCTTGAGTTGTAACTCTTTGATTTGTGCTTGCAAGCCGTCGAGCCGTGCTTCCATTTCAGCCCCGGTATCGACCAACCTTAGGCCACCGCGTACACGTAGTGCCAACTCGTTCTGTACGCCGGCTGAAATACGCATTCCCACAAATGACACATTGGTTTCAAAGCCGGTGGCGTTAATGTTTAAACCTACACCGACTGCTTGATTTGTATTCGAAGCGACAGTCAGACTGTTGACATTGCTTGCGCCGGTCACCGTGTTGGAGTTTGACGCGCCAATTGCAGAGGATTCCGTTGTGGTACCAATAGTGGTTGTGCGCGCACTGCTACCAATCTTTGACGAATCCTGTGACGAGCCAATCTCGCTGTGATTGGTGGTGGAGTCTGCATAGACTTTGTTATGGCTATCGCCGTGACTCTCTTGATACGTAATCCCTTCGGCATAACTCTTGGATAAGATACCGGATTTGCCTTTATCAGATGATGAGTAGCTGTAATTTCCCCCAATAGAATACTGTGCGGATTTAAAGTTGCCACTGGCGTACTCGCCATCGATCTTGGCAATAGCGGCGGGCAGATTGACCGCAGATTTGGCTCCATAGCTGATGTTGCGGCTATCACCGTACGACGTAGCGTAATCATCGCCAATACGGGTATTCTCGAGCGTCCCATTGGGCATAATTGTTTTACTGCCTTTTTGCTCGTATATCATAGAAATTTGCGGTACATCGGTATCATCGCGCGAGCGATCAACCAACACCGTGACGCCAGATTCAGGGATCGTGGTCATGGTTTCGGATAGTTTGACCCAAACAGGACCTTCGTCCATGGCCAAACCTGGAAAGTCAACATAGACACCTAAGGCCTTATAGGGTGTACCGTCAGCCGAATAAAAGGTTTTTACCTCCGGGTCGAAATTTGGCAGTCCTTTTTCAAGTTGCCAGTGGTTTTTATACTTCGCGCGTTGGTCGGACTTGCTAACCACTTGCCCTAAAACAGACCCAATACGCGTTGCTCCGAGGCTCAGCTCCGTGGCATTGCCAAGCGCTGGGGCGGCCGTGAATTGATTCGAGTAACTGCCATCGACATTGGCACGATGCTGGACGGATAAAATCACGAATCGTTGTTTATCGAGTTCGGGGCGCATCAGACAAACATCGGTCCGTTCACCGTCAGCCTTGGCTAAACGGGTTTCAAATACGTAGCCTGGTTTAAATCTCGGACTGGTACATTCGCCAGATAGTCGGAATCCCGAAGATTCAATGGTCCAGGCGTCTTCTTTGTTTAACGTGGTTGCCAGCGTTTGTGTGGCACCAAACTGAAAGGCGCGATACCGCTGGAACCCATTGGTGTCTTCTGGTCCATTGGTGTAAGTATGTAGATCCGCAACCGCATTCTGTTCCCAGGCCGCCTGCGGCTCTGCAAGCACATTACGTACCGACGGTGAAACCAGCTTTTGTTCATAACGAAATGACTTAAGATAGTCCTCTTCGTCGTATGAAACTTGGGTGCTAAAAGTGTAGAACACGGGCATTACCTGACTGGAATCGGTTGAACCCGCAGGCGGAATGTTTTGGTAGTATGTATTTCGAGAGGGATTATTTGCGAACACCACCGTGTGGCTGGTGTCATCATGAATGAAGTAGAAAAAGCCGCCGACCTTGTGTAACAAGCTGTGAATAAACTCCCAATCTGATTCACCAAGTTGCATCCAGTCTTGCGTGCGATAGGTCGCCAGCGAACCCAAGCCGCTCGTGTCACACTCCAATCCCCATTTCTCTTTTACGACGGTCTCGATCACCTCCTTAATGGTCATCTGGGAATACCTTCGATAATCATTGACCAACGTCAGTCGCCACAAAGCGGGCCTTATCGTACAGGTGTACACACCCGACTCTTGTAAACTGAGATCACTGATAATGCCATTGAAAAAGCTGACAAACGCCGGGTCTGGATACGTGCCAACTGAAGCATCCTCTGCCAGACCAATGCGAATTGTCGCGTTACTGCCAATCACCTGAGCGAAGTCAAGTGGTGCCGAGTTTTGGCCGCTCTCCAACGCATCGTTCGCTCGAAACTCAACTTGGTACTCAAATAACTCGCCTACACTGTCGCGCGCTGACAGTGATTGAATTCGAACATACTGGTCGTCGAGCTCGATGCCAGATTGACGAATCACAAAATCCAGTGACGTTCTGGGCGGCTTTAAGTCGTTATTTGGGTAAACGTTTTCGACCGGCGTAGTTGGTGAGAGGAATTCAATGCTCGACATAATTAGGACTCCTTATCAACTCACCGTGGGATGAATGATGCGCGCCGTTACTCTAAGTGGCTGTTGATCAGACTGCGACTGATTTGGCTTAGACTTTAGCCAGCTGTTAAACCCCAGCCTAAGGTTGTTTTTAAACCGTGTAGCGGGTATCGAATTTTCGTTTACCTGCAGTTCAGCACGAACGGCCCATTGCCCATTGGTGGAAAAACGTATGAGCGTTTCAAATAATGAGTAGGTGTCGGTGCCTGGCAACCATGTTTCGGCTTGCTGATAGTCCAGCGGTCCGATTGAAAGATTGACAACCTGATGTGTATTCCAAGACCGGCGCCCTATCGCGATAGCGTCGCCTAGACGAGGCGTTGTGGCTGGTTGATTGCCCTTCTTGTGAGTTGCAAGTACAGCGCGATATCGACGATCTAGGGGCATAAACCCGCCGAGTGTCGTGCCAAAGCGCACACTCGTCCCCAATGTAACAGACAGAATATTGGCTACGGCAGCCGCTGATGTTTTGCCGCCGGCAATTAACCCGGCAAAGGGCAATAAAGTCCTAGCGATCGTGTCCTGGCTTAGACAAGCTGCCCGATCCTGGTCGCGCCAGCCACATAAATTCATTAGGTATCGAAAAATCGGCGAGGTCGACCGCATGCCCTTATGCAGTCCTTGATGAGTTTGTTTTTTGATGAGATAGAGCAAACCAATAAAGCGATGCTCAAACAGGTTCATAAAGTCCTTGAGCGCGGTTCTGCCGTGTCGGCTTTCCTGGTCGATCCATTCGCTGTGCTGCTGTGGAAGTGGTCCAAGCGGTCCAGTCAGGCCGAATGTCGCAACGGTAATTTCGCTCATCGGTCCTGTTACGCGAATGTTCGCGATATCGTTGGGTGGAAACTGACCACCGATTTCGGTTTTAAATCGAATATGCCGGTCAAGCTGTTCCAGCCCACCGTCGTCGACGTTGGGTTGTGCAGCCAGCAGGCTAACCGCTTGGTAGAAATTGTAGTACGAAGGATGACCTTGAAGGCCACGCCTTACAGAAGAGCTCTCTCGCCCATCAATGGTGGCCATGTTTTGATTGCCTCGTCACGTTGAATACTAAATAGGGTTAGACTTACAAAAGAGTTGACGGTGGTGTAAAGCGCAAAAAAACGGTGCAATATCTCGCTCATCAAGTACACGCTGGTATGGTCGAGTCTCGATTCGTCGACCAGCAGTGTGATCGCCATGCCTTGTGTGAATCCACGCCAAGCGTCGAGCCCGGTATGCGCAACACTGGGTTCGGCCTGAATATTGATGATGGAATCGACCAATGATTGGTGGTTTAAGTTATCGGCATCGCTGTACATTCGCAGCAGGTTTTGTACCATCAGGACGTTTTCCTGTTGCGATGTTTGACCCGCATTCTCCCGAGCAGACCCATGTTCGCTGTCAGGCCGGTTGAGTGAGCCGCTCAGCGACGCAAAGTTGAGTGTGAGCTGAGATACCAACTCCCAGGGTTGTTTTCCCCTGACGGCTGGTTCTTGATACCGGGTCGGTTTAGTGACCAGCAGCGCTTCATTGGCCGGCCCTTCGCCAACAAGACGCAAACTGGTACCGGGGCGCATATTTCGAACCACATCGCGATTGGTGCACGTCACTTCCGCATAGATAGATTCGGTGGCGGGTAGCGATACATTGAAGCGCTGATCGTGAAACGAGATGAAGGTTTCGGTGCCGGGAAACCGTTTCAGTTCAGGGTAGTCACGACGAGATGACCAATAATCAGACCCCTGTTCCATTCGGTAAATATCACGCTCCGGTAAAAAGGCCTGTATTTCCGTTGATCGACCCTGCACATCCGTGCCGACCACCTTATTGATCGAGTGAATCTCACAGGCGCGATACTGACGCACATCGGGGATAAGCAGGTATTCAAATTCGCGTTGGTTTAGCCGCACAGGCTCAGTGACGGTATGAAACAGATTAATGGTCGGTACACAGTTCAACAACAAACTGTCATCAGAGAGGATGTTTTCATTTGACAGGTCAACATCAAATAAGAAATAAAGGTCAAGCTGATTCCCAACATCCGTGCTCTGTATGTTGTTGATCTCAAAAAACATAAATTTTTCGGGAAAAGCAAAGTATTCCTGTAACAGGCGATAGCCCGGGTGAGATCGCTTACTGTACGGTAAAATAGCGTGGCCTGGTTCGAACCCTAGCCAGGAGATATCCGCAGTTTTAAAGTCGTTGTTTTCTGATCCGCGATAGATGACCGAGTTCAAATTACGATGGAGCCGATCGTACAGCCTGAAACAGCTTCGCCCCAACGCTGAGTTAATAAACAAGCGTAAACGTTCCAGATTCAGCTCACTGAATTCAATATCGCTGGTTGTTTGTAACCGGAGGTGAAGCACAGAACGAACATCTTTGTTTAACAATTCGATTTGTTCAAATCGATTGGTTGGTTGCAGTTGTGCTTGGACGATCTTAATCGGCCAGAGCTCAGTATCCTGTGCCGTTCGTAAATAGCAATCGTAGGCTATATTGTCTCTGCCGGTTACCTGCCGTTTGAATTGTCTGCCCCGTTTTAACGGGTAACCATCCTTAAAATCCACGGACTCAGGGAATGGATCAAGTTGCACCACAGCCATTGATGGCAGTGGTGTTTCAAGGTGTGGATATAAATGCCGAAGCAAATTTGTGGGGATTTCCGGAAGGTCGGAATCCAAGTTATAGCGCAAGCGCGCGGTGAGATACGCAAACGATTGTAGTAGCATTTCAACATGCGGATCGTCTGAGCGCCCGCCGCCCAGACGCAATTCATCTGCGACTTCAGAGTAGTCTTGTGAAAACTGTACGGCACGTTTACGCAGAGATTGTAACTCTGACAAAAAGTAGTCAATGACCTTTTCATTTCCGTTCGAAATCATGTCATTGCATGCTTCGTTGGCATGGCGATCGGTATTTGAAAATGTATGGGTGTTTGACTCTGGCGTAACCGTGCCTTGACGTTGACGAGCAGCTTGGTGGGGTCGCCATCTTGGAGTACACCTCGAACCAGAATATTTTCTAATCTAGGCTCATAAGTGTCGATTGCGGATTTAACGCCTTCGACCACTTCGCTGACTCGACTGTTCAGCGTTGAACCTGCATTGACTATGCTGTCGAGGCCATAGTCGACGACGGTTCGCGAGCGGCGTCGCGTTGTGCCTGCTATGTAAGAGCGTGTATTGAGCAGTCGATTCAACTCTGCCTCTACCGAGGCTAACTCGTCACAGAGAACCTGGTCAGGCAGTGGGAGACTCTGAGCCGCGGGTTTCGCTATTCGGTCAAACAATGATCGCATTCGACAACTCCTGGCCTATGCCGCCAAACTAAGAGTAAGTGGTAAACGCCGATGGGCGATTGCGGGCCACGCTCCAATTCGCGATCTTTTGGCCTTTTATGGTTGCATCCGCCAGTTGCGCTGAGTAAGTCCATTGGATATCCGTGAAGTTTAATGTGAACTGCTCAGTCGCCATATCATTGGGATGGGATTGGCATTCAATAGAACTGATCATGGCGTTCTGCATTTCAATTGTCATGATGTTGGCAATCGTATTGGTATCATCCTTGCCTGGCGCGTTACGTAATAGAAACAGTTTAGTTGGCGCCTTAGGATCGCCGCTGTCAATCGGCTTGCCAATCAAACATTGTTGGTAAAAAGCGGTTGATGTTTTGTCATAGTATTTGACGCACGTGATATCGGTTAACGACGGCCGCCCGGAGGTTCTGGCTGAGTTGCTCACATCCGTTGTCATCTGCTGTTTCATACCATAATGATAAGAAAGCAGTTCGATGCAACCATCGAGCTTGATGTCGTCCGGCAAACCGTTCACGTTACCGGCAATCAAGCTGCCGCCCTCACCTGGGTTGGTAACAATATCGGTGTTGCCTGGTTGGAGAAGTACGAGATCCATAGTTAGTCACCTGTCTAAAGTGCTGGTTGTCAGCATGTATTAAGATGGAAGATCGGCAACTAGACGGATTGATGTGGTCAATTCTTCTAGTTGAAAATGCGGTTTTAGGAACACGGTTGCTCTGTAAGCACCCGGCTTGCCGGGCACGTCAGACACCGCGATGCGAGCTTGGCGTAACGGATAACGTGCTTTGACTTCCTGTGGTGGTGCATCGTCGAGCAACACGTACTGCGCGATCCAGGTGTTGAGGTAATCCTCAACATTGCTACGAGTCATAAAGGAGCCAATCTTTTCACGCATGATCACCTTGATGTAGTGCGCGAAACGCGAGGCGGACAGAATATAAGGCAGCATCGACGAAATAGCGGCATTCGCATTCGCCTCGTTGGTGTTGTATTTGCGTGGCTGATTGGTACTTTGCCCGCCAAAGAACGCTGCCTTATCAGTGCCTTTACAATGGCAAATCGCCATAAAGCCCAGATCATTCAACTCCTTTTCACGCCGATCCGTAATCGCCACCTCAGTAGGACAGGTCAAGGCGGTATCCCCTTGTGCAGTGGGAAATGTGTAGGTAGGCAACCCTTCAATTAGGCCACCACCTTCAACACCGCGAATCGCTGCGGTCCAACCGTATAACGCAAAGGCATTGGTGATACGCTGCGCCAGCGCAAAGGTCGAACCGCTCCAGAGAAAACTACTCGCATCCGTGCCGTTGACAGTTTCCTTGTAATTAATTCCTTCTACTGGATTCTTTTTAGGGTCATATGGTAAACGCATCAGTACCCGTGGCAATGTCAAGCTAATGTAGCGTGAGTCCTCGGTTTCACGAAAACTGCGCCACTTTGCTAATTCTTGGCTCTCAAAGATCTTGGCCAGATCTCTAGGCTTGTGCAAACTTGAAAAGTCTGCCAAGTCAAACAAGCTCGAATAGGCGTTCGTGATAAATGGTGCGTGCGCAGCTGCAGCAACCTGACTCATCAACTCTAGGAATTTAATATCATTCGGCAAGCGACCTATTTCATAGTCACCAATTAACACGCTATAAGGTTCGCCACCGAAGGTTCCATACTCCTTCTCATAGATCATCTTAAACAGACCTGACTGATCAAACTCGACCGCTTTGGTGAGATCTTTAAACAAGTCATCTCGCGAGGCATTGAGCAGTCTAAGCTTGAGGTGTTTACTGGTCTCTGTATGTTTCACCAAATAATGCAACCCGCGCCACGAGCCTTCGAGTTTTTGAAATGCTTTATGGTGAAGGATGTCATCTAAAGCCGCGGCCAGCACATGGTCGATGTCGTCAATCCGCTTGTTAATTAATCCGATACAATCGACTTGCGTAGCGTCCTCAACCTCAATACCCTTGCCGATTACGCCCACAGTGAACGAACCGAGTTGCTCCATCGCATAGGGTTTCTGGCTATCGTGCAAAACCATGCCGCCATCATCGATGATCTTTTGAGTGACTTCATTGGCGTCCAAGGTACTAAACTCATCAACGGTTTTGCCGTCGAAGGTCGCCTTTAGCTGCTTCTGCTGATCTTTATCCGCGACCGTTTCATTCAACATATTGATGAGCTTGTCGTTGCCATCAAGTTTTGCGATCAAGTCACGCAAGTTTCTACGTTGCTGGTAGTTGTCATTCAATGACGCTATTCGGGTGATAATCTTGGTCGGGTAGAAGTCATCCATCGACTCGAAAAACAGTTCAACCGGCGCTCTAGGCTTGGCGGCTTCTGTCTCGTCGTTTTCTTCAGTTGAGCTTGTTGATGTCGAGTCGGACCAGCTAAGCATAAGCCGGGGCTTTATTTTCTTCATCACCAAGTCGATGTTATCCCGATCTATTTCGATAAATTGACGTTCTTTCATCGGTGGTAACTCATCGACAATATCGCCAGATAAGTCCGCCATAATACCGACGATGAATGGCAATTCTTTGAGCTCGATTGCGTCCCCTGTTTCGACATCGTAGGTGATTTGTACTCTTGGGGGCCTAACGCGACCAAGTGTTTCTTGTAGACTACCTTTCACTGTTGCTTACCTCGATTAATGAATGGACATACTTGAAAATTTATTTTGCTTTCATATAAAGCGTGCGTCGCCCGAGACTACGCTTGACGAGCGTCTTCTGCGCCACCAAATATTCCAGCGCGTTCTCGACAACCTCAACCGACTCTTCTATCCGTTGACGTGATATCCACCAGCTCGTCACACCTTCGACAGTCTCAGCCGCATTGGGGCGTTTATCGATGTATCGTGAGATCTCCTGAGCTACAGACTGGATGCGTAATTGACGATCGTTTTTCTTCATACTAAGAACCAAACACGTTTTTAAATGGATGTACATTTCGTTGTGCTAACGTACAAAGCATCTTTCATGCCAACTATAAATATCCTTATATTTCAATGGCATATAGTTTCATCCTGAACCATATCGTGAGGCAAATTCACCTCACCCGATTCACCGCCATTCAGCTTTAAATGCGCGTACGGTAAGGCGGTAAACAACTGAGGCGTTCAAGCCGCCACTGAGGCAAATAAGCCACAGTAATCCGCGCCGGTATTCATGCATTGAAAGACCGATGAGGTCCAGTTTAAGAGGATAACTGACCAATAAGCTGCGTCGTCATCCTGTCGCTACGAGGGTCGCAGGTTTTAGGCGAAGCCTTGGCATTTACCTAGCAAGCAGCATAGAATGAAGAATTAGATCAAAACCGTAGTTCAATTGATAAAACGGTGACCCCAACCGACATCCGGCCCAACCTCCTGTTCTAACTCGACACCGGGAACTTGACACCAATAACGTTTAGAACTTAAAAGTCCCGCAAACGATCTCTTAATGACAGCACTACACCAGTACATTTCCGCGGTCGGCAGCTTTCAAGGCGTCCTGCTTTTCTTTCTATTGGTATGCGACAAAAACACCAGCGCCGCCAGTAAAGTACTAGGGCTGTACTGCCTAACAATGGGCTTAGCATTCTTCTTGCCATTTATTAGCTTTGGGGTTACACCGTCGGTGTTCCATCCGCTCGCAGCCTGGTTGTTTTTTGTGCCGGTTATGTATGGTCCCCTGCTCTATTTATATTGTAAGAAGGTTGTCTTTAACGCGCCGCTAACCACCAGTGATCTAGTCCATTTAACACCGCTCATAGTTTGTTATGCGTTGAACTATGATTCGTTGCTCTTTTGGCACGAGGGGCTGAGGCTTTGGATTAACGGTGCCGCGGCACCGACACAAAGACTCTGGCTCAGTGAGTTTATTCTATTTGTCGTACCCGCTGCGTATTTGCTTGCGACTGCCGTATTAATTGTTCGATATTTTCGGCGAGCGGAAAACACCCTGTCAAACTTCGACCCGGCTGTTTTTAAATGGCTGGGGCTTCTGATCGGTTCGTTTATCGGTATTTTTGTACTCAAGGGCGTCATGGCGTTTAGTAACATTGCCACCATGACAATGCTGGTTGTATCCGATGCGCTTATCGTTCTGATTATTCTGTTGATCGCTCTAACCCAGTGGCGATATCCACGATTTTTTGAGGTGGCCCAAACCGAGCAAACTTCGGGCAACCCGCACAGCCTTGCATCAAACCAATCCTCTGACGTCGGTGCAATCGATAGCGAGGTTCGATCCATCATGTATGAGACCCTGATCGACCATATGCAACGTGAGCAGAGCTATCGAGACCGAGAACTCAGCCTCACAAAATTAGCCCAGTTGACAGGTTTATCGCCGCACCATTTATCTGAAGTATTGAATCAATACGCGGGTAAAAACTTCAATCAATTTGTGAATGAGTATCGCGTTAAGGAGGTTTGTGAGCAGCTGAATGCCTCAAATACGACTCCGGTGCTGGATCTTGCGCTTAAGGCTGGCTTTGCGTCAAAAAGCACCTTTAATACGATATTCAAAAAGCTGGTTGGTATGACGCCGACCCAGTACCGATTACAGCGTAACGATCAGTGATAGAGGAATTTCACAACGCAGTAAAGTCGGCCGTTCACCGCGTTCAGAATTATAAAACGGGGCGTTCAATATTATAAAACCGTGCGAAAAACCGCGCCCTGCCTGTTGAAATAGCCAGACTTTAATCAACCCCAGTGTGGCTATCATGTATTCAACGCCTTTTAATCTCTCCCTTTTGGTTACTCTTCACATTTTACTCGGTATTTCATCTGCTAACGCCGAGTCTATGCACAGCGATACGTTTGACTCGCACGCCATGGCTATCTACCCCGAGTTGCTCGAGGTTCGACACGACTTGTTTGACAACCCTGAAAGTTCCGGCAAAGAAGAGCGCACCGCGCGCGTTGTCGCGAACTACTTAAAGAAACTTGGTTTGGAAGTAAAAACTAATATCGGCGGGCATGGTGTTGTTGGCGTATTAAAAGGCGCAAAACCAGGCAAAACCGTTATGTGGCGAGCAGATATGGACGCAGCAACGTTTCGAATGGGGGCGCATGGGCATCAGGGCTTGTCACACATTTGCGGCCATGACTTCAACACCACGATTGCGCTCGGGATTGCTAACACCCTGTCACAAGACGTCGATAATTTAGCAGGAACCGTCGTTTTTCTATTTCAACCAGCAGAAGAAAGCCAGCAAGGTGCCAAGGCCATGATTGCTGACGGGTTGTTCGAGATGTTGGCGGTCGACGAGGTTTATGCGTCGCATATCGGCCCTTCTGCCACCGGTGTGATCAGCACCAAGACTGGTAACCTATTTTCGCACTCGCGTTATCTTGAAATTGAATTAAACGGGACTGACGCTGCTGAATCCATAGCATCAGATGTTCACAAAATCATGAATGGCTTGACGCGAGTATCTTCACCCAAGCTATTTTTCGATCTAAACAATGCGATGAGCCTGACGCATGGCCTAGCAAATCCGAACACGATTTATCAGGACTACGTCTTTTTTGCTGGCCCGCCGCAAGTATCGACCAACAATAGTCGCACAGTACTCTTCGCCGAACTGTATACCGCGAATAAAGGTGACATCGACGCGACTGTGAGCGGACTTAAAAAACAGTTAGACCGGCGCGAATACCGAGATCGAGTCCACGCTGTGCGGGTATCACACGTTCGACAAGGCGTCGATAACGATGCGCGCTTGGTAGACCAGGCCAAGCAGTTGTTGCTTGCACGTTTCGGTGATCAGGTATTGGAGACTTACTACGGACAAGTCCCCTTCGCGAGTGAAGACTTTGGGCATTTTCAAACGCGCGTTCCCGGTGTGTATTTTTTCATTGGCGCGTCCAATGCCGGCAAAGGTATCGTCTCTTTCCCACATATGCCGAATTTTAATGTTGATGAAAAAGTCATTCGCCTTGGTGTCACACGTTTTTCAACATTACTTTACAGTCGTCTCAAAACTGATTAGTGTCATTTTTATTCATACTCGAGGGGTATACGGCATAGCCGAATGTAATTTTTCGCACGGCACGTTGGCGTGCGCGTTTACCTTCTCGAGCAGTATTAATCTTAATCGTATTACCTTAGACTGCGTCAATATTCGCGTCTATTCCGCCATTGGTATCGGTCTCTCGTTCTTTGATTCCACTCAGCGAGCTCTGTCAGCATGCCACTCAATTTGGATTTATCTAGCCAGCGACCATCAACAAATACGCCGTTAATCCGTCGAGTATTGCTGATATCGTCTAGCGGATTTGCATCCAAGAGTAGTAAATCAGCATATTTACCTTCCTCGACTGTTCCAACGAGTTCATCAATTGACAGCCATTCGGCGCCTTTGCGTGTGGCGGCGATCAAAACTTCTTCGGCACTTAAACCTGCCTCGACCAAGAGCGCGAGTTCGTCATGCATTGCGAACCCGGTCATCACACCCGATACACCAGCGTCGGTTCCAACCACCATGGGCACCTCAGCTTTATGCAAGGCGACTACCAGCTTTTTATGGAATTCGACTAGTTCATTCAAATACGCTAAAAATTCAGGGCTCGCGTTGGCCTGATAATTATTAGCATTCAGCCATTTGTCACGAATTAACGGGTGCACGTATTTCAACCTGTCCATGATGCGAATTGCGTCTATGGACGCGACCTGGTCGCGAATCGTAGTGATGGCGATCAGGTTTGGGATGACCCAGGTGTTGTTTGCCTTGGATATTTTTGCGAAAGTGTCCGCCTCCTCCTCCGTCTTAGGCAGCTCGCGTATCTGTTTTGAGTATTCCTCCGCATGCGCAACAAGGTCAAAATGGGGAACAAACGCTTCTTCCGTCTGACCCTTGAATGCGTCAGGAATGTGACCGACGACCTTCATTCCATGGCTATTTGCTTCATCCAGCGCGGCGAAGAATGCGTCTTTGCTTAATCGTGAATAGAGTTTTATAAAATTGTAGCCTTCAGCTTTTGCACTCCGCACCGCTTGTCGCGCATCACTAGCAGAGTTAATACTGTGTGGATCACCCACATCGCCACCATCCAGCAGGCGAGCAATCGCCATGCGAGGACCGATAATGTCACCTCGAACAATGGCATTCCTTTGCGCGAAGTGTTGAACCCGGCCAGTGAGTTCGAAAATGGTGGTTACGCCATTCGCAATATGCGTAGTCATCACATCTTGCATATTGAATTTAATCGTTGGGCCAGCAGTTGGCTTATTTCCTCGCAGATTGATGTCAGCATTGGTATGCACATGCATATCAATTAGGCCAGGTATCAGCCACTGATTAGCGCCGTCGATGCGCGTCGCTGAGCTGGGTACCAGGCCGTTAATGCTGGCAATGCGTTTATTGCTTACCACAACATCCGCATTCCTGATGACTAAATTGGTTTCAGTCATTGGAATTACATTGACGTTCTCAATGACATAGATTGGCGAAGTTAATGGCTTATCTGCCGATGGTGCTGTCGATTCAATGCTTGTAGTCGTGCAGCCTAGCAGTGTACAGAGAAGCAAATTCAGAGCGAGTGCGGAGATTTTGGTAGATTTCATGCGATGTCAGTGTTTGGTCACGGCGTGGCTGATTTAACAGCACATCAGCATAGGGTTCATTCATGAGTACTGGATAGTAAAAATACGCATCAATCTGATTTTTCCGACAATAAAAACCCGCTCTCATCAAATGCCAGCGGCGTCATTTGCACGACCTTCTTAAACGATTTATTAAAGTGCGTTTGATCGAAGTAATTGTGCTGCATCGCTACCCTGCTGATATTGCGCTCTGACTTTGATTCGTCGGTCAAACTATCCACCGCGGCACGTAAACGAACGATGTTCATGTATTGCTTTAACGTCAGCCCTATCGCCTGCTTAAAGTCCATCTGCAGCTTTCTAACGGAGACTTGGTGCTCATCTGCCAAGCTTTTGACGCTGCCTTCGCCTACACAATCGAGCACCTGCCGGCAGACAGACTCTATTAATCCAACGCGCGGTGTCGAGCCAAGATCATCAAAAAATTGATTCACTTCCAGCACCAAGTTGGATGCGGAGATTCCGCTATTTAAGTCCGGGGATACTCCCAGCTGATTTGGGACTTGCTTGACGGACGTGACCTGATCCGTGAATTGCCCTAGATCGATAGATAAAAAGCTCGCCAATGACCACGCGTGCAACTGAACTAACGTGGCATGTGAAAACGCGCCCAGTGTTAGCTCGACTTTGCCTGTCATTTGACTACAGAGATAAAGACCGGGTTTAAGCTCATAATATCCATGTACAGTACTTACCTTAGCGTCGCCGCCCTGCAACACGGCGAAGTTGAAACAGCCATTGGGCAAGAGGTACTTGGGGCCAACCGGATCTGCTGCCTCACGGTTATTCAGCGACCACACTTTGTTAACAAATCGTTGACTGGTCTCGCTTACAGGGTGTTCTTGGTAAAAATCCACGGTGATTATTGAAGTCATGTGGTTATTGACACCCGGAGTGTAAACTGTGTTCTGAGATGAGTCTGTTCGAATTTGAGTTTGATCATGCTGGAGGCAACAGCTGAAACTGAAGATTAATTACAAATTAATTTGATTTCTCCGCAGCGAGCTCTATATTCGCTAAATATCGCGTATTGTTGATTTGACTGTGATCAATTTATTTCTCTACATCGTCTTCCTACTGACCTCCGGCCTACCCGGTGGCGTTGAGACGTTGTTGCTGGATGAAAAAACCACAGTCAGTATCCCCATCTGTGAGCAGTGTGATCAAGCAATTGAGCTGGAACGAGATTCAGATGATGCCGACGGTGACACTCGCAATCACGTATTAGGATTTGTCGCTCCTAACTATCATTTACCCGTTGGTGAATTCGCGGCCCTTGTCCAGGTTGCATTCCCCAACACACACCCGATTCGTGCCCCACCACTTACCTAGAGTTCACTTTTTAGCCTTGCGCAACATGATGCGCACAGTATTTTTAACTCTAAGGTAAACACCATGAATACGCTTAAACTCACGCCAACAATCGATATTGATGAGCTAGCTTGGCCGAATGAAGAACTCGATTTGACCACATCGTCACCGGCAGTTCACTTTCTAGTCGATTTCAAAAAAACACGACCGCAAACACTCAAAGCTAATTTGTCTGCTGTGGAAGCACGACGTCTTATGCAAGCAGCAGACGTTAGCACTGAAGTCATTCTTGACGATGCTGGTCGATTCTTGGGCATTATCAGTGCCGACGATATTATTGAACGAAAGATCACCAAGAAAGTCTCTGAGGGACATCGCCGAAGTGAAATCCTCGCCACCGACTTCATGATTCCAAAACGCGCACTGCGCACTATTGGCTATGATGAGATCTGCAAAGCCACAATCGCTGAAGTGATTGAGACCCTTAAGCAGAGCGGCAAACCGCATTGTTTGGTGATTGACCGCGAAGACCACCTCATCCGTGGTATTTTCTCCGCGGTCGATATTTCAGCTAAGCTACAAATGCCAATCCATATCCAAGAGAAATCTGATTTCTATCGGATTCACACAGCGGCACATTAGCAGCAGCGCCACGATGGTGTGTTGTTGTCGGTCATCGACCATCGTGGCCTACAGGATAAAGTTAACTTCGCTCGCGAATTACCATGCGATATCGGCACGCAGAAAGACATTGCGACCAGTTCCCGGTAAACGGCTCCCCAGCATAATGTCTTGGTTTTGCACGCGATTATAGCCTGCCAAGTGGTCAAGATAGGTTTCATCCAGCAGGTTTTCTGCGCCAACTGCGAGTCGTAAGGTGTCGTTGAACTGGTAAGCCGCCGTCAAGTTGAGTAACTCGTAGCCGTCGGTCCTCACTTCACGATTGGTTAGGCTGACGTGTGCTTGATCGTCATAGGCTACCAGTTCAAGGCTGGCATCAATCTTGTGTGCTGCATAATTAAGTTGGAATGATGCGTTAGGCGGCGCGATACGATATAAATCGTCGTCGATGTCGCGACGCTCCCCACGAACATAATTGAGAAGACCTGTCACCGACCACTCATCGTTGATGCTGACACGCCAATCCATATCAAAGCCATAGAAACGCGCATCGACGTTATTGAACTGCAACGGGTCTGGGACTTGCGTGCCGTTAGCCATATTCATCATCCTCACCATCATTACCGCGCTGGCGTCTGTGCTTGGTGTGCCTTGAATAAAATCATCCACGTCTCGAACAAATATGCGCGGCGACAAGCTGAACCGACCTAACGTCAAGTCGGTACCGAATTCTATTTCAGTTGATTGCTCTGGTTGGAGATCCAGGTTTCCAGTGTAGGTAAAGCCATCCGCTAATCCACCAGTGGCTTGCAACGGCAACCACAAATAACGTTCCACGAACGAGGCCGAGCGCGTTTTACGCGCCAAACCGGCGTACAACACCAATTGATCGCTACGCGACCACCACAACTTTGCCACCGCATCGACATTGGTGTCGTCAGCATTACGGTCAGCAGCATTGAATGTGTTACGCAACATCATGGCTGGCGGCATCATGCGTGCCGGTGTCGCATCTACCGCATCCGCATCGGCGGTAACCTGATTTACACGCACACCGATTTCAGCAACGAGCGTGTCAGTAAACCGCTGTTCCCGTTCTACGAAGGCCCCTAACACCTCACGGCTGGCATTATTGAAACCCTCGACAAAGAACATGGAATTATTGGGGTTGTCAATCAACCCATTGTGCTGTTCGTCAAAGTAGTCCAAACCAAGTAACCAATGACCTTGAGAATCCATGCGACGCGCATTTAGGCCGAAACCAAAATTATCAACATCGGTGGTGTTTTGTCGCCACAAGGCAAGATTCTGCGGTACCGGACGAAGATGGTAGTTGGTCATGCCATGTACGAGTTCGCTCGCGTTGAGCTGGGCATCGATTTGCCAGCGTTCACCGTCGTACTGATATTTTGCGCGGTAAAGGTCGCCGTCAAAATAGTCGATATCCATCGGTAAAGCCGGCGTGCCGGCATTGCCAGTCTCATTGCGTGTGTAACCGAACTCCAGTGTGTGTGCGCCATATCGATAACCATAAGCGACTTCGCCGCGCTGACGATCAAATTCGCTGGGTAGAATCTTGCCACCAGGAAACGACTGATCATCCCCCTGCTCAGACATGGCCGCCACCGCGACATGGTGTGACTGATTTGCGAATGCTGCCATGCCACCTAATAGCGATGCGTCGTTAACCGTTTGGCCCGAAAATGACACACGACCGGTGCTCTGCCAGTCAAGCGTGTGAGTGAAATCGCCGAGCTTAGTATTGCTCACGATGGCACCACCAATCGACTCCGGCATCACACTGACCGGTGCAATTCCACGATACACCTCAAGTGAAACCAGTTGCGATGGTGCCGCGTAGGATAGTGGTGGATCCATCCAGTTTGGGCCTGCCGGCGCGATCGTTGCACCGTTCACGGTTATACCAATTCGCGGGCCGTACATTCCGCGATACTGAGGTATTCCTGTGAGTGGGCCGTTGCCATTCACGTTGCCACCCGGTACCTCTTTCAATAATTGCGCGGTATCCGGTGAGACTGACAACGCGTCTTCCAAGTAAATCGCGCGTTTGGCGTATTTTTCAATGACGATTACTTCCTCAATCGGTGATTCGTCAGCGTGTAAGCATGTATGTGGCATGCCCAAGCAAGCCAACCCGATCAGCGCAGTAGTATGACGCATAATGTGATTCCTCTTAATTTGTCCACCATGGTTTTGTCAGCACGGTGTTCGATCAGTTTTGTTGTCGAGATCAGGCTTACCCGCATTCTGCGTGTGAGCAACCATGACAGCGACGAATTAGGTCTGAAAAATTAACAGGTATAAGGTGGTGCGCGGTTCGGGTGACGATAGACGCGATCGGTCGAGAGTAGATGGTGCGCGTTCGGTTGGCGCAAAAACTGGTGCGCCAGAATCGGGCCAGACCAGTCGGATACACTATTGACGATTGGCAGATCGACATCCGTGTTGAACAAGCAGAATGCACAATGGTAAACGCTCTGCTTGGATTCAGAGCTGCCCTGCTCTTCAATTGAAACCCATTGATAACCCTGACTGGTGCACAACAGCACTTGCGTTGGTGTGCTTGATTGTGTGGCTGCTGCGAGCGTGTTGACCAACATCAACAACACAAGCCACTGCGCGATCCAGCGACTATTGCGCTGTGATTTGCGAGTTCGATCTGTGATGTGAGCTAACATGCGAAGCGGTTGGGTTCGAGACTATTTACGAGTACACAATAGGCAACAATAATAAACCGAATAGCGGCAAAACTCGAGCCTGATTACTCAGACTCGATAAGCCAACGAACTTTGGGCTCTAAGGTTGTCATTCCCCACTTTTTTCCGATCGCGATTGACGTCTCTGCATCTTGCTGGTCAACCTTGTTAGCGGCGGTGGCCATCAATGCACCGACGCGATTGCCACTGCCACAATGAACAAGTAATGGCTCATCATCATGCTGACCAATGAGGCGAGCAAGCTCACGCGCATTCTCTTCGTTGACGCCAGCAGCGCCGGCAACCGGAAGATTTATAAACTGCATGCCGAGTTCAGACACCAACGCTGCCTCATCCCAATCAATTTCCGCTGGGTTACGCAGACTAATTACCGTTTTAACCCCTAGCGCTTTGAGCGCACGCAGGTCGCTTTGCGAGGGTTGAGATGCCGAGTACATGCCATTTTCAACGTGCTTAATCGAGGCCGGATACGCGATTTCAGAGGGGTGCGACTCGTGTGTGGTGGTTTGGTGATTGGTACAGCCAGTTAATACCGTTAGTATAGTTGCGAATGCAACGGACAAGGCGCGGGCGTTATGCAGGTTGATCACGGTGTACTTCCTCAGTTAAAAGTTATTTCTTTTTGGTGCTGAACCCAAATACGGCATACAGCGGGCAGAAATTGATAAATGCCGTCACCACCAAGATAATGCCCAGATAGCCCCACGGCGTTTGTGGACCAAAGAACGCCAGACTAATCAGGACCAGACCAAGAATCAAACGGATGATTCGATCAGTAGAGTTAATATTTGCAGTGAACATAGGATATACCTCATAGTTGGAAGTCAGCTCACATTAACCATAGCAGCCGCCGCGGCGGAAAAATTGACTCAGATCAATATATTAGCCTTCATCCAACGACGCACTCACAATACACAAGCCAAACATTATGCAGACCATCCTCGGTGCAAGCGGCCAGATCGGCACTGAACTAGCACTTGCTCTCAATGCGCATCACACTGATGCAATTCGCGTGGTCAGTCGTTATCCGCAAAAGATTAACGAATCTGACTCAGTTATGAGTGCAGACCTACTGGATCCATCGCAGACTTCGGCAGCGATTGCAGGTTCAACGGTCGTCTACCTCACGGCAGGACTGCCAATGGATACCGCGCGTTGGGTAAAACAATGGCCGCTGATCATGCAGCACGTGATTGAAGGCTGTCGCGAGCATCGTGCGAAACTGGTGTTCTTTGACAATACCTATATGTATGCGCAGACCAGTGAACCACAGACAGAACAGACGCGGTTTAAGCCCAACGGTGCCAAGGGTCGAGTTAGGGCGCAGATTGCGAACCAGCTCCTTGCGGCAATGCAAGCGGGACATATCGAGGCGCTGATCTGTCGCGCGCCAGAATTTTACGGACCCGGTAAAACCCAAAGCATCACCAACGCGACCATATTGTCGCCATTACGCGCAGGTAAGCCAGCGCGGGTCTTTATTGCCGACAACACGCTGCGGACCTTGATCTACACACCGGATGCGAGTCGCGCGATGGCGCTACTCGGCAATACAGATCACGCCTTTAATCAGACTTGGCATCTTCCTTGTGATGATCAACGGCTGACGTATCAACAATTCATTGCGTTAGCATCTGACATACTGCAACGCCCCTGCGACCACAAAGTGCTTAAAGCATGGCAACTACACGTCATGGGTCTGTTTAATAAGTCGGTACGCGGCACGCTCGAATTGTTACCGCGTTATGCTCACGACAATATCTTTGTGTCTGACAAATTCAAACAACGCTTCCCTGAGTTTGAAATCACGCCCTATCGAACCGGGTTGACACAAACACTCCGTAACCCGTGAACACCCTATTCCAGTGACCACATGTCCTGCGCATAGCGTACGTACATTGGGTGGTCTTGGCCTCGAGTCCGTATAATTTCGTATGGTATAAAGCAAAAAGCACCGTCGATACGCTGAGCGTCCATATCTGCTACAGCGACCACCTTTTGAACCGAGGAATGATCGGCGATTTTGTACTCATAAACGGCTTCAAATTCACACATTTGGCCGAGTTGCCGAGTTGGCTTGAAGGTCAAATTGTTAGGCGGGCTAAAGCACCGATCATTATGTTGCATAGAGTCACTGATCAACGAGTTAGCGCGTCTCTGCTGTGCCAAACTCAGGTCACATTTTTCTGCCTTGAAATACGCTAAAAGTGCGTCTTCCGTGTAAAACGCCCCAGTGTGTGGCGCAGCGATTTTAAGGATCTCAGACCTTAAGATGTAGTTATTGTTCCTTTTTAACTCTTCAGGTACGTCCAGCAATACATCTGGGCGCTCTGGCGTTAGCACATAGGTTGAACCTAAATCAAAGATCACCCAAGCGTCTGCCCACATTTTGATTTCATGCGTTAAACGCCAGGCAGCGACGTCGGGATCTGATAGAAACCATTTACCGAAATTAGAGTTAATAAAAAAGTAGGCGGTGTCACCAATACGCAGTTCGCTGGTTGGTCGTCCACTATAAATAGCCAGTTCCGATTCTATTTCGATGTCTGAGGCTGGCGTTGCTGTCAGTTTAATGAAATCTGAAACTGAGACAGTGTGCTTTACAAAGGCGCTTCCACTCCGCGATTTAACCAGTTTTAATGCAGTTACCTGACCTTTGACAATCAGTTGGCTCTTATCAATGAGTTGATACCAGCAGATGGGCTCCATCCGAGCGGTGGCGCTCGTCGAGTACACCAGAGCAGTCAACAAAGTGAGCACCAGTAACCACCGGCTACTCAAATTGTGCTGCTCTGGGTGCCTTAACATAGCGTGACGTCTATTCGTCTTTTGCTTCTAATTCAGCGCTTTGTTTATTCGCCGGATCATACTTAGCGAACCAACCCAGAATGTTGTCCACTTTGGCGATTAAGCGGCTTGGACGGGACGCAATGGAGTGCGATGCGCCAGGTATGCGGACCAGTACGCTATCGACTTTTTGTAGTTTGAGTGCGGTGTAGAACTGTTCTGCTTCCCAAGTTGGAGTACGCCAGTCCTGTTCGCCCACCATCACCATGGTTGGCGTAGTGACATTACCAACCAGAGAGATCGGTGATTGCTTCCAGTAAAATTCAGGATTCTCCCAGGGCATCATGCCCATCCAGTGGCGTGCAACATAGGCTGAGATGTCTGCCGCCAATGCCATCGTTGCCCAGTTAATAACCGGCTTGATGGTTGCTGCTGCTGCAAAACGATCGGTTTTGCCCACTGCCCAGGCGGTCAAAACACCACCACCGGACCCGCCAGTGATAAACAAACGCTCAGGGTCGGCGTATTTGCGCGCTACTAGGTCATCCACTACCGACATCAAATCATCGTGATCAAAGCTCGGATACGCTTTATCGATAAGCTGCGCGAATTCTTCGCCGTAGCTCGTTGAACCACGCGGGTTGACGTACACTGTGACGTAACCTTCAGCGGCATACCGTTGAATCTCGGCAGCGAAAAATGGACCGTACATCGCAAATGGGCCACCGTGAATTTCGAGAATCAGTGGAAAGCTGCCGTCTGCTTTGAAACCTTTTGGCAGTGCTACCCAAGCTTCAATTTCGCGCTCATCGTGACTGGATTTAACTTTGAACTCTTCTATCGGCGCAATATCCAAATGAGCGAGCGCGTCGCTGTTGAGGTCGGTCACGGTGTTCGATTTACCACCTGAATGCAGGGCCAGCTCTGCTGGTCGCGTCGCACTTGCTTGTGTGTATGCGATCAGGCCCTTAGCAGAGTCAAAGCTGCCGGAGGCGTAGGGGCGCCCAATGGACGTGCCACCGACATCGGTTGCGATGGTTGACACTTTGCTAGACAAGTTGATTGACAGCAGGTGCGTTTCTCCGTCGACGTTCACTTGTGCCAACAGTGTGTTGTCACTCGTCCATTGCACACCACCAATGGTTCGGTCGTAATCTGCTGTCAGGTTGCGTTTATTGCTACCGTCGGCATCCATCACGTAAAGATCTGTCTGTTGATAAGCCTTGAGCTGGTCGTCGTAGCCGCGATAAGCAATTAATCGGCCATTAGGTGAGACGGCTGGCGCATAATCAGGCCCATCGCGTTCAGTCAATGCAGTGATACTTTGGTCATCAAGGTTAACGCGGTAGACCTCCGATTCGACCGGGTCTAATTCTGGGAAAGCCGACTCATTGCCATCAACCACGAGCGCATCATTGCTCAGCCAGGCAGGAGATGACAAGCCATTTTTGCTCTCGGTGATTTGACGTGCGGTACCACCATCAGCGCTGATCACAAAAACCTGCGAGACGCCCTTCTCAAGCTCTCCTGCGCCGTCAAAACGAAATACCAGATCGTCGATGACTTTGGCTGGTTCAGACCATTCAGCGTCTTTGGGCGCCTTGGGTGCCGTGGCAAAAGAGGCTTTATCGCTCGGCACGAACATGGAAAACGCAATCAATTTGCCGTTGGGTGACCAAACAGGATTGCGAGGACCATGCTCAAATTGCGCGATCTGAAAACTGTCGCCCGAATCCATGTAGCGAACTCGCAGGCTGGGTTTACCCTCATAGCTGGTGACATACAGTATGCGATCACCTGACGGCGACCATTGCACCGACGATATTGAACTGTCGCCGTCGAACATTGGACGGTGTCGTTTGCTACGCACGTCATACGACCACAAGCGGCCGACCACTTTGTCTTGAAATTTGTCCATGGATTTACGTAGGTAAAGCACGGTACGACCGTCCGGTGACACGCGTGGCGAATCCGTATACTCCAAATCAAACACACGATCGGAGGTAAACTTACGCGGGTCAGCGGGCTCAGGCTCTGACGGCTGGGATTTCGCCATTACGGCGTTGACTGGCACACTGCAGATGACCAAGGCAACAAACAACTTTTTAAGCATCATAAATTCGGGTCCACGTAGACTGTTTTTCGGTCTAGGGAGTCTAGCCCATTTGCTTAGATAATGTACACCTGACCGACAGTACGCCGACATTCAATTAGTGTGCCACCGTAAGCTGCCCTTGCGTGGTGGTAATAGTGGCTTGTTTAATGGTCTTCGCGGTGTAGGTTTCAGACAATACCGTGTTTACCGCAATGTAGTGATTAATTAGCTTTTCCGATGTCAGGTCGACGCGCACATAGCCTTGGTGCAGATTGTCAGTCCAGATCACTTCGTCTAATTCAGACTCAAACAGTCTGTCGAGTTGCGCCGCTACCGGCAAACTCCAACCACTTTCGACAAAATCACCGGGTGAGGAAACACCTGCAGTACCAATTTCGATTCCCATCGCATTGCCCCGCTCGTCGGCCAGTTGGTTTAGCCAAAAACTGTGACTGTCTCCGGTTAAGAACACCATATCTTGGATCCCATGCGCTCGACATTGCGCGTACAAGCGTTCACGCGCTGCGGGGTACCCGTCCCAGGTATCAGTGTAAAACGGCAGGTGATATTTCCCCTTCCAAAATAGCGCTTTGGCGGCGTTGCTTTCGAGCTGCGCGGCTGGCTCATTATCGGTAATCCCGCTCGCCGCGACATCCGGAACCAGCATACGCGCAATCGGACTGGCATTGCCAATCAGTCGCCATGGCTGGTGTTGCTGCCGGGACTGCGCGAAGGCATCGACTAACAGTTTCTGTGTTGCTGGCGATACCATTTCCCGTTGAGGATCAGCAACTACGTTGGCTTTAAACACGTCCGCATCGGCTTGTGACTGGATGTCATTCACATAGTCAAGGTAGTCAATTTGTTGCGTGCGTGCGGTGTGACGTGACTCCAAGGTGACAATGGTCGCGAGGTTTCCAATATTGTAGCGACGAGAGAAAGCGAGACGTTTCTGTGCATCGATTGGGTCACGCACTGGCATCCATTCATAATATGCCTGCACCGCTGCGGCGCGACGATCAGACCAATCGCCTTCGCTGTCTGCTTGGTGGTTCTGCGCACCGTTTAACCAGGGGTTATTGGCGCTTTCATGGTCATCCCAACAGCAGATCATCGGGTGTGCAGCATGCATTGCTTGGCTGCCATGATCCGTTTTGTATTGCGCATGCCGCGTACGGTAATCACTCAACGACACCGTTTCATGTGCTGGGCTGTGTACTCGGTCGAGTTTACGTGCAATGTCAGCGCCCCAGCCATCGGCACCGTATTCGTAAATATAATCCCCAGTATGGAGAACCAGATCGACATTTGCGTCATTGGCAATAGCATCGTACGCATTGAAATAGCCAAAGGCAAAGTTAGAGCATGACACCAGCGCAATGCCATACTGCTCAACATTGCCAGTCGGCAGCGTCCGAGTGCGTCCGATCGGCGATGTTACACCCTTCACCATAAACCGGTAGTAATAGCGTTGGCCCGGTTGTAACTTCTTTGGGACCGCCTTCACGGTGTAGTCCGTGTCCACACTGGCGACAGTCGACCCGCTGGCAACGAGTTGCGCAAACGTTGGTGATAACGAGACTTCCCAACGCACCGATGCGGGCGCATTCACCTTGACTCGAGTCCAAATAACCACACTGGTTTGATCCGGGTCGCCACTGGCAACGCCGTGCTGGAAGATCGTTGAGTTTGAAATACCGTCTAGCTCTGTGTTCGTGGCAGGCAAATGTGGTGTGCGGTGTCCGCAAGCTGCCAATACAGCGCTGGCGATCGCGGTTAATACGGTTCGTCGATGCATAAGTCAGTGTTTGGTAGTGTGTGCATTGCTGGCATTATTTGACCGCGCGCCTTCTGTGCCCGCGGTCTAATTTCATCATACAGCCAACAGCTCAGAAGTCGGCGGAAACTGTGACGACTGTCGTACGAGCGGCCCCTAACCAGGCACCAAACCCAGAAATACCGCCAAGATACGACTCATCAAACAGATTGTTTACCACCAAACCGAAATCCAAACCGCTTAACTCATCACTGATGGCGCTGCCCTTGGCACCTAGGTATAAATCTGCTGTGGTGTAGGCCTCTGCCACCTGAGTATTGGCGCGATCAATAAAACGATCATCAACACGCTTTGCACTGATGCCAGCACGATAATCCTCGTTAGCCCAATCCGCGGAGAATACCCATGAAGTCTCGGGTGTATTGACGACTTGATTGTCAGGAAATACCCCTAGCGCGGCATCGGCTGCTGCGCCTAATCCGGTGCCGACATACGACGCATCAATGTACGTGAAAGCACTGTACAACGACAATGTGTCACTGGCTAAATAGGTACCAGAAATCTCAAAGCCGTCAGTCTCAATGCCACCTACGTTGTCATAGCGACCATCGGTGCCGATCGTGTAATTAGGAATATTACCGGCTTCCTGCGCACCAAAAAACTCCAGCCGATTATCAAACGTGGTGTTGAAGTAAGCGAAACTGCCACGCAACACGTCGCCGTCGTAGCGAACCCCAATCTCAAGATTTTCAGAAGTTTCGGGCTCGATGTTTGAACTGTCGACTGCATCACGCTCCAACACCAGGTCATTAAGTGCTTTGAAGTTCTCCGAATACCCAGCAAACAGCTCTGCACCTGCGATTGGCAGATCCCAGCGGAAGCCACCGGAAAACAAAACATCGGAATCTGAATTCAAGCGACTTTCGTTGGCTGCATTGAAATTGTCTTGGCGCTCGACATCCACGAAGAATTGGCGTACACCCAGCGTGATCGTGACCGAATCAAGGTTAATGCTGTCTTCCAAAAAGTAATTTAGAACCTCACGCGGATACTCGCGATCGTACTGAACATAATATGGTTGAGCATTGAACTCAGGGCCAACACGAGTGTCTGTGATTTTGTGCCAGTCACGCCATTCTTTTCGGGCTTGATCTTCATACCAAAAACCCCCGCGTAGCTCATTGGCAACGCCGCCCAAATCTAGGGCGTAAGTAAAGTCTGCGGTGAGGCCAAGCCGATCTTTCTCATAGTGCGTATGACGGTACGATTGTACGGCAATGGCATCAGCGGGATAACAGGCTGGATCAAACTCAGCCCCAGCACCACCATACGGAAACGTGATACTGGATTCACAACCCGCACGAGCTGTCAGGGCATTACCCTGTGCGTCAACAAAGTAAATAGCACCAACAATGGGGTCGCCAAATGCGGTCACTCCGCCGGTAATTTCAGATTGTGGACCACCTTGGTCATCGATGACGTCCACAATTTGCGGAGGTACCCAGTCGCCTCGGCCTTCGTTCTTGTGCGTATAGAGGCTGGCTGTGACATCAAGGCCGCTGTCAAACGTGGTTTCAAGTTTGAGATAACCAAAGATATTCTCGCGTAACGTCGACCAGCCTCGGCGATGTACTTGATCAACATAGGGGATGCCAGTCCAGTCCGCTATCAATCGGTCGGTGCTTGGGTCGGCTTCGAATTCCCCAAGCGTGATTCGCTGATAATTATCTTCCTGCGTATCATCGTAACTCAGATAGCCCGTTAAACTCGTGCGGTCGAACTGGGAAACAAATTTTAGCGCTAAATGGTCGCGCTCATTTTCAGCCGCCTGAGAAATCCAATCGGTAGCCTCCTGATGCGACGCTGAAATATAGGCATGTGTGCTGTCGTTGAAGATCGCACCGGTGTCGTAACTTACCGCATACCGCAGCGCGTCATGACTCCCAGCCGACACCTGTACACTCGGCGTCGCCTGATCGCGCGGGTCACGGGTACGAAAATCCAGTGTGCCGCCCAATGCCTCGAGTGAGCGAGAACCAATATCCGCCGTGCCTTGAGAGACATTGACCCCTTGCAGATTCGAGGAGTCAATGAATCGATTGGCCTTTGAGCCACCGCCATAATTCGACTCTCCATTTGGCAAGCCATCAATAGTGATACCAACCTGTTGCTCTGACAAGCTGTTCTGAAAACCGCGAAGATTAATGGTTGTCGACCAGTCATCGAAACCAAAGGCATCGCCCTCTGTGATGTTCACGCCGGGTAAATTGTCAATCGTGGCAAGAACCGATGTGATGGGATTTTGCTGTTCCTGCATCACGCCGGTGGTTGATTGGTTGGCGAATATTTTTTTCTTAGTAACAACGACAATTTCTTCAATTTCGTTGGTATCAGCCTGCGCAGCAGAGCTTGCAGTCGCGGTTAAGACCGCCAACATCAGTGCTTTAGTTCGGAATAACATGAGTCGATAAATTAGGGGATTGTTATGGGGGAAAACCGAGTCTCAGGCTGCCTGATTACGATGATGTGACGTGTCGATGATGGTTATATGACAATCACTCTCATAGTGTCATCCGCTTGCAATCTCGGATTCATCGAGCCGAAAAAGAGTCCATAACCAGAAAAAAAATACGCTTCTTTTCCAGCCACTTATGGCACAATACTCACCTACTCTATCAATGTGTTATCACAAGGAGGTCATGGCATGGCGGAAATTCAATCCACGATTTATTTCAAACACCCAAGCAGTCGTAAACAAGGACAACTACTCAAACTGTTTAAGTTAATTGATGCGGAGTTAGAAGATGCCTACGCATTGGCCAACAAGCTGAACCCGGACGGTGGTCGCGACATTCTGGCTTCGTTCGTTGATAAATTGGCACAAGATCATGGTGCAGACCTGTGTCCGGAATCGATTACCAAACACAGCGGTTATGGTGTGGTGTATTTTATTAACGGCGGTAGCGGCGATTACATCACTGGCCTGACAGTCAAGTTGGTAAACGATTTGTGTCCGGAAGTCCATGTTCAAGGTTGGGGCGCGGGCGATGATGACCCCTGGGAATTCTGGTTTAAGATCTTTGACGGTCGTGTGGTTCGGTATGACGACCAACCTTGGGAGGACGACGACGAAGACGCCCGTCTATTGGCGACCGTCTATCGTTGGTGGCACGAGGACATGCCGACCAAGATCAGAGTGGGATTTTTAAATGAATCGCGCGAGGTGGAACCAGCCGAACTATCCGACGACGATTATGATGACTGGGTTGATGCGCTGCACGACCGAGCCTACGATGATGATCCGGTATCTCAAGGCGTTGAACCGGCCTTAGGCAAAGAAGATGTCAAAGAGATGGTCAGTGCAATCACCGAACTATTTTCGATGTTCAAGGCATCCTCCAAGGCGTCACAAGATCCCCAAAAAGAGGCCTTCAAAGCAGAATCTATCAACGAAGACGACGTATTGGCCGCATTCGACGATATCTCGGTCTGTGAGCGAAACTTTGATTTAGATGGCTCACTCAAGCATTTCTCTAAGAACTTGTGCGGCCAAACGTCAGTTTTAGATGACGACTTCCCTAAACCTATCCCCGTTAAATATGGGCTGTATAAAATGGGGTTGGCTGCGGTTTTAAACGAGAGGTCTAAGTATCGCGTGAATCAAACAGTAGACGGCTTCGCGTTATTGGACGACGGGCGTGGCGAACTCAGCTACAACTCGGTAACGGAATATATCGAACCGGGTTCCAAACGCCCGATAAAAATGCATACCCGAGACCGCGCGATCTGGGCGATTGAAAATGGCAAACTGCAAATCGTGGAACTACATTCTGAAGAGTATCTGCCGAACTAATATTCAGACCGTTAAGCACTTTTATCACTTTCTTTGCTCGCGGAGTCCTCGATATTCCCCAGATGCAATAATGGCGACGCGTCAATCTCAGTCGCATCCATCATGCTGGCCACGCGTTGAATTGCGGAGATTATCATTGATTGCTCCCATTCCTGCAGCTGTTCGAACTGCACAGTGAATTTGTCTTGTAGCGGAATGGGCGCACTCGCAAGAATTTGTCGCCCCTGTTCCGTGAGGCTTACGTGTACTTTTCGTTTGTCGTCAGTCGAGCGTTGTCGGCGCACCAATCCGCGGCTTTCTAAGCGCGCCAAGATATTGGTTGCCGTCGACTGACTTACGCTCATTTGTTGTGCCAACTCGCTGATCTTCTTATCCTTGTTCGCTTCAATGGTTTGCAGCAGCAGTATTTGGGGGGATGTCAAACCTATGGTTTTTGCAAGGTATCTTGAGTGGATGTCAGTTGCTCTAATCACGCGGCGCAGAGCAATAAGAACCTCTTCAGCTTTATTCACGGCAATCTATTCTCAAAAAATCTCAATGAATCCAAGTTGGAGAATACGTTCAAAAGTATCTCCGGGTAAAGCGGATAAACACGCCCATTTACCGATCAATGCCTAAGTGCGAGACCCCTACGGCGAGATACTTTCAATTAAAAGCACTAAACCAACAAAAAATGATGGAAAGCCATGTGTCTTTTTGTGATCAACCGCAATAAATGTTAGCATTCGCGCCAAATTACGTTTCATAACATCAATTAGATAATAGTTTCAATTCAAAATATTATTGAATTGACGCTGAATTAAAAAAGACCGGGAGTTTTTACGCTACATGCTCAATAAAAAGAAAATTGCACTTGCTGTGGCCATGGCGAGTGCCGCAACGGCAAACGCACAAAATGGCAAAGTTATCGAAGAAGTTGTGGTCACTGCGACCAAACGTACAGCAAGCACACAAGATATTCCGATCGCGGTGTCTGCGGTTAGCGAGGAATCTTTAGAGCAGCTAGGCATCAGCAACTTTTCCGATTACTTGGTGCAACTGCCCGGCGTGACGGCAGGTGGCAGCGGCCCCGGTCAAAACACGATTTACATTCGCGGGGTCGCCTCGACCACGCCCAATCTGACGACTGCGGGCGTTGCTGGATTGGCTCCGAATGTAGCGCTTTACCTTGATGAACAACCACTTGCGCAACCGGGCCGTAATTTGGATGTCTACACTGCAGACATGCGCCGCGTGGAAGTGCTCAGCGGTCCTCAAGGCACGCTGTTTGGTGCCAGCTCACAGGCTGGAACAGTACGCTTGATCACCAACAAGCCGGATCCGACTGGACAGTATGGGAGTATTAAAGCCGGCTATGCCACCACCAAGTCAGGTGATGACAGCCACAACATTGAAGCAATGTTGAACTTCCCTGTCAGTGAAAACTTTACTCTGCGCGGCGTGGTATATCGTGACACCCAAGGTGGCTACATCGATAACACTCCGGGCTTGCTCAATGTTTCTGAAAGCGCGCGATTCAGACCTGTTGGTACGATCCGAGCCAATGGCGTACCCGTTAATAGCGCCCGCGCTGGCTTTCAATCAACCGCTGACCTGAGTAATGTCAATTTTATCAACGCGGATAATTCGGCGCTGGTCGAAGAGAATTTCAATGAAAGCACCTACACCGGTGGGCGCCTCAGTGGCCTGATCGATCTCAATGATGAATGGAGTCTGTTAGTCTCACATGCGACACAGGACCTTGATTCAGATGGTGTCTTTTTCGCAGATCCGGATTTGGATGATCTGCAAATTCAACGCTACGAAGATGATCGCATTGAGGACAGTTTTGACAATACGAGTTGGACACTGCAGGGTCGCATCGCCGAGCTAGAGGTTGTTTATACCGGCGCCTACACTGATCGAACCACAGATCAAGTCGTCGATTACGCTGATTACATGTTCGTTGGTCAATACCTACCTTACTACATTTGTGATTCCTCCGTGTCGTACCCAGGGGATGCCGCACCGAGCGGCACCTGTCAGGCACCGAACATGTTGGTCGACAGCCTTACTGAAACGACCGTGCAAACCCATGAGTTACGAATCAGCACCTCAGAAGAACACGCGGTTCGTGCGACCGTCGGTGCGTTTTACAGTGATTTAGAGCTTAAAGAACGAAACGATTTCACCTATCGCGGTTCTGAATTTGTCGATGGCTATGGTGTACAAACTGGCTTTTCACCCAATTTCCCGTTCACAACTGGATTTATCTCCGACGCGGGCCCCTTCCCGGCTGGCGTCATTTTCAGAAATGATGTTCAGCGAACCGATGAGCAAATTGGGGCTTTTGGTGAGGTAACTTGGGACGTATCCGATCAATTTGCACTAACCGTTGGTGCGCGATACTACGACATCGAAGTTGATTTTGAAGGCAGTGCCAACTCGTCGTTCTGCAATCTGTTTCAAGATGACGTAGATGCATTTGGCACGGACATTAGCGATCTTTATAACGGCGACGGACAGATAACCTTCCGCGGCACCTGTGATCCGAGCGCGCAGATCACGTATACGGCGGACACCGTCGACGAGAACACGCCAGCAGTGGTTATCGCCGCACTGAATGCGCCGGACAAAGCCAAAACCGACGGCACAATCTTCAAATTAACCGGTAATTGGACACCAGACGCGAATCAACTCTATTACGCCACAATTTCCGAAGGGTTTCGCCCTGGTCTGTTGAATCGACCGGGTGGCGCGTCGAATCCAGCGGGCACTTTCAGCGTGCCATACGCGCTGGATACCGACGAAGTTGTAAATTATGAATTGGGTTGGAAAACTGACTTAATGGCTGGTGCTTTACGTCTCAACGGTAGTGTTTTTCATGTGCAAATCGAAAACCTCCAAACCACCATCTTAGATCCAAGTATCACCAATCTGTTCTTCTCCGATAACGCGGCTAATGCTGAAGTAACCGGACTTGAAACTGAGTTCATCTGGCTTCCCGATCTGGCTGGCCTGACCGTGCGCGGTGCCGCATCGGTGCTCGATTCTGAAATCACTGAGGTACTGACGCCAACCAATGATGTTCGCCAAGGTGATGAATTGGCGTTTGCACCTGGCTTTCAGGCAAATTTGCTGGCACGTTACGAGTGGAACCTCGACGGGGATAAAGTGGCGCACGTTATGCCACATGTCGCCCATTCAGATAAGTCCTACTCGGATATCATTACGATTAACCGTGCGCAGATCGATAGCTGGACCATGTTCGGTGTCACGGCTGGCGTTTCCACCGAAAAATGGTCAGCTGAAGTGTATATTGATAACCTAACTGACGAACGTGCCGAATTGTCACGTAACTTCGTTAATGATCGTCATCGTGTTTCTTATGCTCGACCCCGCACAACCGGTATTCGATTTTCATACAGCTTTTAGACTAATAACAAACTGACAGCCAAATTGATTAGAATGCCCCGAGTTTTGGGGCATTCTCTATTTTGAGTACTCCGCATTGAATACGCTCAATACCAAAAGCTCCAAGCTCAGCGACATTGAAGTGCATATGCGTGCAGGCGAATTCGAAGCCGCACGAGCCTCACTTGCAGCACTTTTGGAGGAATCGCCTGATGATCCCGAATTACACTATCTGACCGCGGTATGCTGTCGTTACCTCGCAAATTATGATGCCGCGCTTGAATCGCTCGGCTCCTTGAAGCGATTGTCGCCGGACCATAGTCGCGGCATGCAGGAACAAGGGCACTTATTGGTCGCCGTAGGGGAACCGCGGCGAGCGCTGGAAGCGTACGCCCGCGCGACGCAACTAAATCCGGCACTCATCCCGAGCTGGCGCGCACAAATCAAGTTATTAGCACAACTAAAGCTCAACGCCCAGGCTGAATCGGTAGCCCTACAAACCAAAAGAATTGCCGCATTGCCGACACCGTTACTGCACGTAATCGAATTGCGTGCGCAAGGTAAATTGCTCAAAGCGGAGCAATTATGCCGTCGGTTTTTACAGACAAACCCAACGCACGTCGAAGGCATGCGCCAATTAGCGGACATTGGTGTTCGACTCGGGATATTGGAAGACGCGGAATTCTTACTTGAAAGCGCATTGCAATTGGATCAAGGTCATGTCGAGGTCACCGTTGATTACATTCAGGTTCTACGCAAACGTCAAAAACACCAACGCGCCTTAGAGCAAGCACGTTCCCTAACGGAGCGATTCCCGAGTAATCCGCAGTTTCGTTCATTGTTTGCCATCGAAAGCATGCAGGTTGGTGATTACCCGACCGCAATCGAAAACTTTGATCGCGTGTTGCAAGCGCTACCCGACGAACCCGCCACCCTGACGTCTCAAGGTCATGCATTCAAAACCATGGGTAATCAAGCTGCGGCGGTAGACAACTACCGACGTGCACTCGCCGCCAATTCACGCCATTGCGAGGCTTGGTACTCTCTGGCTAATTTGAAGACCGTGCGGTTCACGCGCGATGACTTCAACGCCATGCAATCATTACAATCCGATCCATTGTTGGTTTCGGCAGATCAGATTTATCTGCATTTTGCACTGGGCAAAGCCCATGAAGATCGCGATGAATACGAAGCCTCATTTAGGCACTACGCAAAAGGCAATGAACTAAAACGACTTCAAAGCCGTTATGATGCACAGCAAATGGCAGACGAGTTTCGTGCGATACAACATGTTTGCAATGCAAGCTATGCTGACCGTATTGCCCGCGGCGGATGTCCGGCAGCAGACCCCATTTTTATCGTTGGGTTGCCACGTTCAGGGTCCACCTTGTTAGAACAAATTCTGTCATCACATAGCCAAGTGGATGGCACGCTTGAGCTTCCTAATATACTGGCTCTTGCGCACAGCCTGCGACGTGGGGACAGACTAAGCAACGAATCGCACTACCCCGCTGTGCTCGCAACACTGACCGAGGAGCAACGGGTCGCTTTTGGTCAACAGTACTTAGACGACACGCGGGTACACCGAGCGGGCGCGCACTACTTCATCGACAAGATGCCAAATAATTTTCGTCATATTGGACTAATCAAAGCCATTCTGCCCAATGCCAAAATTATTGATGCTCGTCGAGACCCCATGGCGTGTTGCTTCAGCGGTTTTAAACAATTATTCGCTGAAGGCCAAGAATTTAGCTACAGTTTGCACGACATCGGCCGCTATTACCGTGACTATGAGGAACTGATGACGCATTGGCGACGGGTATTTCCGGATTCAATATTGCATGTGCAATACGAAGACGTGGTTAACGATCTCGAAGGCCAAGTACGTCGTATCCTGCACTATTGTGGTCTCCCTTTTGAAACCGCCTGTTTGGACTTTCATGCTACTCAACGTGCTGTACGCACAGCCAGTTCAGAACAAGTACGTCGCCCCATTAACACTGATGGCCTTGACCAATGGCGGCACTATGCGCCTTGGCTAGATCCTTTGGTTCACGCACTCGAAAACACGTAGACAGTTGATAAATACCGCAAGATGAATAACAAAGAATCAAGTCACAAAAACACCCTACTGGGCTTATCGGTCGACAAGCCAGTCTTTACTATCTCCCTGGCGATGCTTGGTTGTTTAGTTGGCTACGCCGGGCTAAATCCAGAACACAGCGGCAAGCTATTCGCCAGTTTGCAGGCCGGAATCGTTCAGTATGCGAGTTGGTACTATGTATTGGTGGCGGCCATTATTTTGGTGTGCGTGACGTTTCTCGGGTTTTCCCGAGCCGGCGATATTAAGTTAGGGTTAGATCACTCCGAGCCCGAATACTCCAACCTGTCTTGGTTTGCAATGTTGTTCTCCGCCGGCATGGGGATTGGCTTAATGTTTTACGGTGTGGCCGAGCCGGTGATGCACTTTATGTCTCCGCCCAAAGGCGACGGTGCAACCATAGAAGCCGCACGCGAAGCCATGCGCCTGACTTTTTTCCACTGGGGCTTACACGCCTGGTCAATTTACGCAATTGTGGCGCTGATATTAGGCTATTTTGCACACCGGCACGGTTTGCCGCTTACCTTGCGATCAGCACTCTACCCATTAATCGGCGAGCGCATCTATGGACCTTGGGGTACCGCAGTTGATGTCTTTGCGATTTTAGGAACAATCTGCGGTATCGCAACGAGTCTAGGCCTGGGCGTCATCCAAATAAACTCAGGCTTGGGACATTTGTTCGGTGTACCGATCAGTCCGCAGGTACAAGTCTTACTCATTATTGGCACAATGGCGCTGGCAACCGTGTCTGTCATCATGGGTCTGGATGCAGGGATCAAGCGTCTGTCTGAGTTCAATATGACGCTCGCTGCATTGCTTCTCATAGGCGTGGTGCTCGCAGGCCCAACAATTCTGATTTTTCAAACGTTTATGCAAAACATTGGCGATTATTTGTCAGAGATTGTATCCAAAACGTTCAACCTATACGCTTATGATCCAACTGACTGGCTCGGTGGTTGGACAATTCTCTATTGGGGCTGGTGGCTCTCGTGGGCGCCTTTTGTCGGCATTTTTATTGCTCGTATTTCGAAGGGGCGAACAATTCGGGAGTTTGTGTTTGGTGCCATGTTGGTTCCTTGCGTCTTCAACCTCTTTTGGATGAGCGCATTCGGAAACAGCGCGATCGACCTGATAAGTACCGGTGAGATGGCTAACCTTGGTGAAATCGTACAGCAAGATCAAGCGGTCGCTTTGTTCAATTTTCTTGAGAGCCTGCCTATGTCGTCACTACTGTCAGGAATTTCATTGCTGATGGTGGTGGTATTCTTTGTGACATCAGCAGACAGCGGTGCGTTGGTTTTGAACATGTTGTCCTCAAAAGGTGCCACCAATACCGCGATCCCGCAGCGTGTGCTATGGACTATTGCAATCGCATTAGTGACGACCGTACTGTTGTATGCTGGTGGGCTCTCGGCTTTGCAAACAGCCTCAATTGCTGGGGCACTCCCCTTCTCAGCAGCGCTACTATGGGCTATTTATGGTTTTTTCAAAGCATTGAGAGCCGATGTTTCAAAACGAGAGGTCGAAGTAAACTTACCGCCTGGGATTATGCAAGCGCAGACCGAAGATTGGCGTGATCAGATCAACGGTTTGTTGAGTTTTCCGGAGCCTAGCGACGTAAAACGATTCCTCAAAGCCAATGTTAAACCGGCGATGAATGACTTTGCACACGAAGTTCAATCACACGGCGTTGAATGCCAGATCAAGGATCAGATAAGTGAAAGCGGCGAGATCTCGCTCGTTGTACTCCAAAGTAACCAGGTGAACTTTGTTTATCGCGTGATCTGCGCCGAAGTGAATTCCAGTGGACAAAAAACCAACTCTGATTCAGAACTGAATTCGATTGAGAGTATGGTTCAGGCCGAAGTCCACCTAAGCGAGGGCGGCCAAGGCTACTGTGTCATGGGTTGGACTAAGGCTCAAATTCGTATGGACATCATTGGTCGATACGCGAACCACCTACGATTCCTCGACTCACTATAGTACATGCGTCCATTGACATCGCTCGTTTTTGATTGCCACATTCTTAGAGATTCGCGTTTTTTTTTCAGACTAAAGGCCAGTAGTAAAAAATCAGTGCTAAAATAAAAATAGTATCGGGTCAGACATATAGTTGTAGTCACTCCCCTGAATTCCGAGTGTTCGGGGACAAACTAGAAATGTCAGGTTAATAATAAAAATCGCCGGACAATGAAAAACAAGTCTCAGGGGACCGCAATGAAATGCACATCAAGTCGACGTGTGAGTAGGATTCTTAACGTTAACGCATTAACGTTTTTCGCTGTTTTATCCACACTACTTTGGAGCGGGGCTGTATTTGCGCAAACCCCGGTTACCTTTAACAAACAGGTTTCTAATACGACTCCCAGCGCGAACGGAATTACCACCGTTAATTATACGGTCATCAATAACACTGCAACACCAATCACCGAGATTGGTTTTACAGATTCTTTCCCGGCAGGTGTTGTGATCAGTGCTCCTGTGGTGATGGAGACTTCGTGTGCTGCCACCCAGTCATCGAGTCTGAGTGCGTCCCCTGGTGGTAATCAGTTTTCCGCTGTCGATTATCAGCTTGGCGCCAACGGAACCTGCACATTTGAAGTTTACATTTCTGGAATCCCTGGCCAATACACCCTTCCAGAGACCACAGTCAGTACCAGTGCTGGATTTTCCATGTCTCAATCAGTTGGTTTATCAATCAGTGATCAACTCCCGTCATTTTCCAAATATTTTTCGCCCGCCTCCGTGCCACTTGCTGCGGAGACGAAGTCCCGCCTGACATTTCTAATAGACAATTTAAACGGTATCGAAGATGTTGCCGCCATCAACTTAAGAGATACATTGCCGGATGGTATGGTGATCGCCTCACCAAGCAATTTAGCGACGACCTGTCAGGGAGTCAGCCCATTTGTGTCCGCAACACCAGGCAGTAACACATTTTCTTACAGCACTACGGCTTCAGTTCAACCACCATTTCTTGAGAGCGGGGAGACTTGCGAGATCGCGATTGACGTACTTGTCACCAGCCCTGGAACTTACTTGAATGTGTCTGATGATTTGCTCGTGACAACCTTAGGTGGTGGTGTTAATAACGCAGTCGGTATGGCGGTTAATATCCTCGAAGTCAGTATCACGCCAGTTTCATTAACCGTACAGTTTCTGGACGACCCACTTGCTCCCGGCGCTAGTGGTGTTGTCGAATACGTCATTCGTAACACTACGCGAAACACCGCAGCCATCGACGTCGCATTTAGCTCTGACCTGAACGTAGCACCTGGAATCGCCGGCATCGTGTTTGATAACGTGGTATCCAACACCTGTGGCGGTATCGTGTCTGGGGCAGGAAGCAGTACCCTATCTCTATCAGCTGTCTCCGTCGCAGCCACTGCGAATTGCCGAATAACTGCACAGTTCACCTCGCCCTCGAATGCGACCCCTGGTAGTTACAGTGTCGCAACCAGCCCAGTAAGTGCGCAGTTAGATGGTAGTGCTGTGGTAGGGAATATCGCCACAGACACGCTGCAAGTACAGTATGCGCCTTTGTTTACTAAGAGCCTCACTCAAACACAGGTAATACCAGGCGATTCGAATAGCTTAGTTTATAAAATCACCAATACAGACCCGAATAATCCCCTCACCGACATCTCGTTTACCGATGCGGTTGGTGCTTTCCTTCCAAGTATTACTTCCAACCGGGTGGCGCCGATACCCCAGAGTGGGGACTGCGGGGCAAGTTCTGTGATTTTTTTCAACGAAGTAAGTGGAGTTTCGAACCTCAATGTCTCCAATGCGAGTCTTGCGTCGGGAGAAAGCTGCGAAATCGTTCTTAATTTCAATATTCCGTTATCAACCCCGACGGGTATTTACAGTAACGTTTCATCTGTACTAACTGCCAATCCCATTGGTGCGCCGCCAGCAGCTGTTAGCATGCAGATCTTGGCTGCACCACGGCTGCAGAAAGCATTTACTGATGAAACGATCTCTGCCGGTGAGTCGACCACCTTAGAATATACGATCAACCATCCTGGTGAATCTGGTCCTGATGCGGAGGCCATCACTTTTGAAGATGATTTAAATAATCTGGGGATAACCGGTCTCGGTATAACCTTGCCCACAGGTCCTGCATGCGGCGAAGGCTCCTCGCTGACGCACGTTAATGGCGTATTGACCTTAACCGATGGCGAACTTACGATTGGCGAGAGCTGCACCTTTGCTGTTACGCTTGATGTTCCCCCCGAGACTAGCCATGGTGTGTATACCAACAGCACCACAAATCTCTCTGCGACGTTGAATGGAGAATCTGTACAATCGTCGCCGGCCAGCGCCACAATTGCGATTTCCCCACTTGTATTCAGCAAGATTTACTTGGACGACCCTGTAATCGCCGGAGGCTCCAGTACACTGCGTTTTACAGTGACCAACAACGACGACGTCAATGCGGCATCTAACATGTCATTTGGGTTCGCTTTAGGCAACGTCATCCCTGGTTTGACTTTTACGCTTCCACCACAAACGAATGGGTGTGGCGGTACCTTGTCAGGCACTACCCTGTTGTTTTTTTCGGGTGGAACGCTAGCGCCTGATAGCAGTTGCAACATCGAAGTGACTGTTTCAACCCCTGCTGCAACGCCAAACGGCAGTTATCTGAGTCAAACGTCGATGTTAACGGCAACGATTGATGGGAGTAACGTCACGGCTCTGCCTGCACGGGATCTGTTATTGGTGGACTCGACGTTTATTCAGTTGCAGAAGTCTTTTTCTAATCAGACCGTACAGCTGGATTCACCTGTACAAATGCAGTTTATGGTTAGCAATTTGAGTACAACTCAAGATGTTCAGTCAGTTGCCTTTTCAGATGACATCAACACACATTTGCCGGGCTTCACATTCGAAGGTGTGGATGCGGCCATGAGCACATGTGAAGATGCCCCCTACTCTTTTGCCACGTCGATGAACGGGGTTCTAGAAGTTTCTGACGGTACATTGTTGGCCAACAGCAGCTGTACCCTCACCATCAATCTTGGTGTGCCGCCTCTCGTTGGAACGGGTAATTTTACCAACACTACGTCAGACGTATCTGGCACGGTGTCAGGGTTGGCTGTCAACGGAGAGCCTGCGTCAGCCAGAATTACCGTTACCGACTATGATGTCACGTTTAGCAAGAGCTTCGCTGAGCCATTTTTCATCAGTGGCGGTTCTGGGGCGATGACATTTACCATCACCAATAACCACGCTACTGACCCGGTGAACCAGCTTAGTTTTACGGATGATCTAAATGATGTTTTGACTGGATTAGTGGCAACCAATACGCCGTTAATCGACGTATGCGGCCCTGGATCATCCCTGACAGGAACGAGTTTTCTGGCGTTTTCTGGTGGCTCTGTCGCAGCAAACGGTGGCACATGTAGTTTTACAGTGGACTTTCAATTACCCCTCATAGAGAGTGAAGTTGAGATTCAAAATACCACGTCTCCGTTAACCTCGAATGGTCTAGTGATTGCGCAAGAAGCCACAGACGACGTGACGGTCACCCTGGTACCGAGTTTTAACAAGACATTCTCCCCGGAGTTTGTGTCGGTTGGGATCCCCAGTGTGCTTCAATTCACAATCGATAATTCGGGCAGTACCTTTTCCGCGAGCAGCATCGATTTCACTGATAACCTGCCGACAGGCATGGTAGTCGCTGCAACGCCGAATGTTTCTACCAGCTGTACCGGTGGAACGATCACCGCACTTGCTGGAGGTGCGGTAGTCACCTATTCGGGTGGCACGGTATCAGCCAGTTCAAGTTGTACTGTCTCAGTTGAAGTTTCGGCTGCTGTCGCAGGCACGTACTTAAATACATCCGGTGATCTCACCTCGTCGTTAGGCAATAGTGGCACTGCCACCGCCACGCTCACAGTACGAGATATTGGATTTACTAAAGTATTTGGCTCACCGGCACCGCAGGCTGGAGAGACTACGACCTTGACGTTTGTCATTGAGAACCGAGAAACAGTGGCGATCAGCGGTTTGGCGTTCACTGATGACTTGGATGCCGTTGTGACCGGGCTAGCTGCCGACGGTACAGCAATTGTAAGCAACTGCGGCACTCCGTCTGTGACAGCAGCATCAAACATAGCAGTGCGAGATGCCTCAGTTGCTGCGCAATCCACATGTACAATTGAGGTGACCATAACGGTTCCTGTCTCCACTTTCCCCGGTAGTTATCGGAACACAACAAGCACCTTAACGGCGAGTGGCGATTACGCCGCCGACGCGGCGACAAAAGACCTGGTTGTTGTGCCGCCATCGCTGTTATTTAGCAAAGCGTTCACGCCAAGTGCGATCAATACAGACGAGGTATCTACCTTGGTGTTCACGATCGACAACGGCGCCAGCCCAGTCGCGGCCACGTCACTCGCGTTTACCGATGTCATGCCGACAGGCTTAGTGATTGCAACACCAGCTAATCTTATCAATACCTGTAGCGGCACAGTCACTGCAACATCCGGCAGCAGTACGATCAGCCTGACCGATGGCACCGTCACCGATGGTGCCATCTGTACGCTACAGATTGCTGTAACGTCCTCAGTTGGGGGAAATTTCGTTAATACCTCCGGAGATCTAACTTCTTCGTCGGGCAACAGCGGCCCTGCCAATGCGAGCTTGCTGGTAGACGACGACACAGACAATGATGGCGTCTTGAACGCGGTTGATAACTGTCCTCGCACGCCGAACGCGAATCAGGCCGACTTAGATTCAGACGACATTGGCAATGTTTGCGATGACGACGATGATGGTGATGGAATGCCAGACGCTTTCGAGAATGCCAATGGTCTCGACCCATTCAACTCGTTCGATCAGCAAGCCGATAACGACAACGACGGGTTTACCAATCTGCAGGAATTTCAGTTTGGAACAGACCCGAACTCACCGGATGCCGATGTCGACGGAAATGGCGTGCCAGATGAAGTAGATCAGCGCCGTCGCAATTCAATTCCAAGCATTCTGTTCCAATTGTTGCTGGATAACACGCCCATCTAATCGCAATAACCTTTAGTTCTAAATTCAGCCGTCGAAATCATTGGGTTTCGGCGGCTTTTTATTGCACTGGAAAATTAGACATTAGTCCAATTGAGGCGTGAGCCGACTATGACCTATTGTGGATTGGCGGCATCTGAATTTGATGTCGCATTGGTATTCGGGGGGATACGGATGGATTCCGATCCAGCACTAGGCACGACGACTTGTTTTTACGTATCGCATGTCCAGCGAGTCATCCCTCTCAAACTGAACTCAATTGCTAGGAAGCAGGAAGGATAAACAATGACAGCGTACACTCGTTCTAACGCGTGGAATTCCAACGGTACTTTCGATAATCAAGATTTATATTGGTACGCAAAAGGTGTGGGGGTTATGCAATCCCGCACGCTAGACGACCCAAACAGCTGGTGGTTTTTTGCCGCCATTCATGGCGAATATGTGTCCGGAACAGAGTCCGGCTACCCAGGTTGGGCTTACATCCCACCTGCGCCTAGCGTACCGACATCACCGCTGCCCTCAAGCGATGTATTAAAACAATACTGGAACCAATGTCAGCATCAATCATGGTATTTTTTGCCTTGGCACCGAGGGTATCTCATTGCACTTGAATTGCAGTTGCGTGAGGCGATTGTAAGTCTTGGCGGACCGCAATCTTGGTCGCTGCCCTATTGGAATTACCTGGGGCCTGGAAATGAGTATCACATTCCGCCTGCGTTTACTGAACAGACGTTACCGGATGGCGAAGATAACCCTCTTTTTGTTACTGCACGTTTCGGCCCAAAGAGCGACGGAAATATTTACGTCGAGATTCCGCCTGTTAATCAGGATTGTCTAACGAATGATGTCTACACCGGCAGCAGCCCAAACACACCACGCCCCGGCTTTGGTGGCCCAGAGACCGATTTCTGGCATGGTGGTGGCCAATCCGGTAATCTGGAAAACAATCCGCACAATCAAGTGCATGTTGACGTTGGTGGAGATGCACCAGGGAATGGTATTGGGGGCCTGATGTCTGATCCAGGCCTGGCAGCCTTAGACCCGATTTTTTACCTGCATCATTGCAATATTGATCGCCTATGGGCTGTTTGGAATGCAAACGGCAATAAAAACCCAACATCTGCGAGATGGCTTAAGGGCCCTGCCGCGACCGGTAATCGAGAATTCGTCATGCCCAAACCGGGTTCAACCGCTTGGGTATTTACGCCGCAGGAAGTCGATGCCATGAGTAAGGTTGACTATACTTACGAAGGACTCAGCGCCGATATCGACACGACCGACGTGCTGTCACCCGTGCAAAAACGGCTTGCCAGATTTGGTATTAACCACGCAGAGGTAACAACAATGGCATCTGATACCAACAAACCTGACTCAGAACTACTTGGCGCGCACGACCACACGCTTACCATTGGCAGCGCTGGTGTTCGAGCCGCGGTCAAGCTCAATCCCGCCGTCAAAAATACACTGCTGAAAACCCTAGCGAGCGCCGCGGTTGATCAAGCTCCAGATCGCACCTATTTACAACTGGAAAATGTTCGTGGCAAGCGCGATGCGAATAAACTTATAGTCTATGTCAACGGCAAGTTGGCAGGCAGTATCGCCTTGTTTGGATTACGACGAGCAAGCCTCAAAGAAGGCGAACACGGCGGCTCTGGACTGGACCTAGAGTTGGATATTACTGAGATAATCGATGCGCTGCATCTTGAGCAAGGTCTCGGCGCCGATTCACTGGATGTTCGTATTCAACCCGATAAGTCGATTACAAACGGCGAAGAAATTAGCGTTGGTCGGATTGGTGTATACCGCGAAAGCAGCTCATGACTGATGTCATCCAGACACGCCGCCGCATTAGCTGCGGCGTGTTGTGCTTGAGTGCGGTAGCTTGGGTATATTTGACCCTATGGTCACGAACCGATCCGGTCGAATTTACAGGCGCCACCGAATCACTCGCCGGTGCGATGTGTATTAATGGTGTTTTGATCGCGCAGTCTGGTTTTACGTCGCCACTGACGCTGCTCACCGGTGCAAGCATGTTTGGTTGGGCAATTATGATTGTCGCAATGATGTTCCCCACCTTAATCGCCCCGCTCACACACCTTGCACAGCGAAGTTTCCGCAATAAACGTGCTGCGCTGATAGCCTTGTTTTTAATGACATATCTTTACCTCTGGATACTCGCTGGCACGTTGTTGTTGTTCGGCGCACGGGCGCTTAGACAGGCGTTCAGTGACACACCAGCCGGGCTGATCATGCTTGTACTGACGCTTGCCCTAGTATGGCAATGTTCACCGTCTAAGCAACAGTGCTTGAATCGCAACCATCTGCATCCAGCGCTGCGCGCGTACGGGATTGGAAGCTATCTTGATGCTGTGCGCTTTGGTCTTTGGCATGGTTTCTGGTGTGTCGGCTCATGTTGGGCACTCATGCTGCTGTCAACGGTCTTTGTGGTGGCACATCAGCCAGTGATGCTGCTACTCACTTTTATCATGCTGACTGAGAGTATGCAGGTGCCAACCAAGCCAGCTTGGGAATGGCGATTGGTTCCGAGCCGCAAACTACGTCGTCTTGTCGCGCCATAGCATAGTCTGCTTTACCTCTCGCTTTTAATAGTCTATTGTCAAACAAACGACACTGTGTAAGCGAGGAGAAACCATGCAACGACGCAAATTCTTAGGCATCTCAGGCGTGGCCTTTGGTGCCACCCTAGCTGCTGGTTCGGCACACGCTGGCGATGCTGGCAGCGGACACTTAGATGCTTCCGACCCGATCGATCCGGCAGACTGGAGTGCTTTACGGGACCTCTTTCCGCTGACACGTGACTACATTCAACTTGCAACCTTTTTACTGGCATCGCATCCACGTCCAGTAACGGCTGCGATTGAACACCATCGACGAGAATTTGATAACAATCCAGCAGATTATTGGCACGCGCATTATCAAACGATCGACGCCGAAATCGCCGACGCCGCTGCCCGCTACATGGGGGGCACTGGGTCACAAATTGCTCTGACCGACAGCACCACAATGGGCTTAGCAATGGTTTATAGCGGGCTTAAGCTTGCGCCAGGGCAAGAAATTGTACAGACAACACACGACCATTACTCCACCGACATGTCGTTGGCGCACCGCGCCGCTCGCACCGGCGCAAACGTCCGTCAAATTAGTTTATACGATGCGCCATCACAGGCTGATCTCGACACGATATTGACACGGCTAAGACAAGGCATCTCTGCTAAAACCAGCGTGGTTGCCGTCACCTGGGTACACTCTTCCACGGGCGTGAAACTACCGATTCGCGCCATGGCGGACGTCATTCAAAAGCTAAACGCAAAACGTGCAGCGCAAGACCAAATTTTGTTTTGCGTGGATGGCGTGCACGGTTTCGGAATTGAAGACCAAGACATCAGTGAGCTCGGCTGCGATTTCTTTATCGCAGGCACACACAAATGGATATTTGGACCACGCGGTACCGGCTTGGTTTGGGGGAACGACAAAGCTTGGGCCCGTTCAGAAGCAGTAATTCCCAGCTTCAGTCGGTCTTACGATGTGTGGTTAGGTAACTCCACGTTAGATCAAGTGGCCATCGGTGAACATATGTCACCGGGCGGGTTTCACTCGTTTGAACATCGGTGGGCACTACCAGCCGCGTTTAACTTGCATTTGCAGCTTGGCAAAGCCCATGTTCAACGGCGCATTCACCAATTAAATAGTCAGACCAAGGAGGGGTTAGCAAACATGCCGCACGTCAAGCTTTACACGCCGATGTCGTCAGAATTGTCGTCCGGTCTCGTCTGCTTCGATGTGGAGGGGCTTGCGCCGGAAGCGGTAGTCAAACAAATGCATCGCAAAGGCATCATCATGAGCAGTACGCCCTATCGACAAAGCTATGCCCGATTTGCCCCGAGCCTGTTGAATAATGAGACCGAGATTGATCAGGCTTTGGCACAAATTGCGTCGCTGGCTTGAAGCAAAATACGTTTTAAATAAGTTGCTAAACCAGTCACGTCAAAAGTAGACACTCGCGCCTTTCACGGCGATCTCTGCATCGATATCGGCGCGAGTTAGCAACGCATCCCTGAGCGCCACAACGGCTTTTTGCTCGCCGTGGACGAGGCAAAACTTTGGTTTCCCTGTAAACGCATTCGCCCATTCGACTAACTCATCCTGGCCCGCGTGTGCCGAGAAACCTCCGACTGTGTGTACCTGTGCATTGATTACCATCTCCTCGCCAAAAAACTTCATCCGTTTTTCGCCCTCAACTAACTTTCGTCCAATCGTGCCAGCGGCTTGGAAGCCAACAAAAATAATATGCGTATTTTGCCGCCAAATGCGCTGTTTAAAGTGATGCCGTATTCGTCCTCCGGTACACATCCCGCTACCGGCAATGATGATTGCCTTAGACTTCCTGTCGTTGATCAGGATAGAGTCCTCTACCGATTCAGACACGGTTAAACACGGCAGAAACGCTTGGAGCGACAAACTACCGTACTGCCGCATCACGGCTGTATCTTTGCGATCCAATCGTGATAAGCACTGGTTGTAGACATCGGTGACGGCTTTCGCCATAGGGCTATCCAAAAATACCTGCCAACCGTCTAATTTGCCTTCTTGGTAAAGGCAACCTAGGGCAAACAATAGCTCCTGGGTACGGCCGACCGCAAACGCTGGGATCAGAATATTGCCGTCTTCGCAGCCCGCTGCCTCGATAATCCCCTCAAACTCGGCCAACGTTGCTGTGTGACTTCGATGATTTCGATCCCCATAGGTCGACTCCATCAACACAATATCGGCCTGCTTGAGTTTGACGGGATCATACATCAACGATGTGTCGGGGTTACCTAGGTCACCGGAGAACACCAGAGTCTTGCTAACCTCTCCCTGCGTGACGAATAGCTCAACGATAGATGACCCAAGAATGTGGCCCGCATCGTAAAACTGCAGCTGAGTCCCATCACCAATTTGAACTGGCTGTTGATACCGACTGGTTTTCACTAAGGATAGTACCTGCTCGACGTCACTGAGATGGTATTGCAATTCCAGCATTTGTTTTCCAGCACGCTTTAGGCGTGTGTTGCGATGAAACACATCCCGTTCATACAAATGAAAGGCATCTTCGAGCAAAATGGGCAACAGTTTGCTGGTACCTTCGGTACAGAAAATTGGTCCGCTGAACCCCTGCGCTACCAATAACGGTAGTGCGCCGGAATGATCCAAATGTGCGTGCGACAGCACCACCATATCGATACTGGACGGATCGAAGTCAAATTCACCACTGTTGCGACGAAATGCCGAGCCGCCCTGGTGCATTCCGCAATCCAGCAAAATGCGCAGATCATTAACCTCTAAAAGATGGCAAGAGCCGGTAACTTCAAGGGCTGCGCCAAGAAAGGTGATTTTACCTAAGTGTGAATGTGTAAGTTGTGTCATAGCAAACCTCGAATATGGGCTAACACCATACCAAAACGAATTGCCACCACCTTGATCCAGCTCAAATTAATCTGGATTCTTAGCAAGAATACAAAACGATATGTTTCGCCAAGAATCGGGGAATCCCGTGGTGTGTTCGAGATCGCAATTGAGTATGCTTAGCGTTTCATGAGTTACGTCGCTAGGAACGTTGTACGTTATGCAATTGTTTGAAGCAATCTTTCAGCCGCTTTCACTGGCCGAGTTTCGCCAGCATTTCGACCAAGGTAAATGTCTGGTTGTTGAAGGTGAGCCCACTAAATTTGACGGATTGGTCAGCCCAGACGACATCGAACGCCGCTTAAACGATGGCTGCAATGCCAACCAATTCGTGCAAGTAATCAAAGATGGCGCACGCGCGCCGAACTTAGACTCGAATTGTGCCTGGACACCGGCCGCACTCAAAAAAGCCGCGTTTACTCAAGATCTCCGTGATGGTTTCAGTTTCATGATGCCTAATTCGTCGCAAATCACGCCCGGAATCGCCCGCTTATGCACCGAATTGGAAGATTTTTTCGGCGACCAGAGCATGCACGCAGATGTCCACCTGTATGTGTCCACCAACGAGAGCGGAAACTCCTATAACGTGCACCGCGATCTGCCGCAGCACAAAATTTTGTTGCAATCGCATGGTGACGCGGTATGGCAAATTTTTGAACCAAAACAAGAGATTCCGAGTCACATGCGTGCCATGACCCAAGAGCAAACGCAGGAATATTTGAGCGTTGCATCTGAGTTTACGCTCAAACAAGGCAGCCTGTTGTACATGCCTCCCGGCACCTTTCATAGAGTGGTTCAGGTCTCTGGCCCCCGAATTTCGATCAGTATTCCCTTCTATACGTTGAAAAACGCACAAAAAATGGACCGAAGTCGCATTCCATTTACTGACCTTTTCGTTAGAATGGATTGATCTACTTACGTTAATGGAGCTCCCCCATGAATGCTCCCAAGCAAACAGGAGAATTGCGGTGACCAAGAAAAAAGACAATAACATTGAGTTAAGCGAATCTGAGCGTGACCAACGGCGCAAGTTTCTCAAGCAAGTGGTGGTTACCGGCTCCGGTGCAGTTACTTTCGTAAAGTCAGCGCAAGCCAATACCGACGCCCTACCTTCCGTTATTTCCTTGCTTCTTGATGATGATGGCGAGTGTCCGACGCAGCTCTCGTCTGCTGACACCTATTCGCCGGCAGCAGCAGCCGACACACCGCAAGAAATTTGTATTCCTGCTAATGCCAATTTTATTGAAATTGTCGCCAACGGAGCCGGTGGTGCTGGCGCACCATCTCTGACAACCGAGGCTTCTGAATTAGCCGCTGGCGCATCCGGTGGTTACGGCGGTGCAGTTCGGGCGATCTATGATATCGGCTCACAGTTTTCCGACAGTGACGTGCTGACTGCACGAGTTGGTCGCGGCGGCGGAATTGCAACCGAACCCGGTGACACTGCCCCTGGCGGGGATTTTGACGGCGGTGATGGTGGTGGAACAGTTTTCGTAAACCCTTCTGAATTTAATTACGGCGGCACGTCCGGAGGTGGCGGTGGCGGCTATGCTGCTGTGTGGCGAAATACCGAACCCTATGTTGTCGCAGGCGGCGGTGGCGGCGCTGGCGGTGGTTACGTCGGAGAGAGCGGTAATTTTTCTGGCGGCAAAGGTGGCCAAGGCGGCACTTACGATAACGAATCGATTGATCGAGGGGGCGAGAATGGTAAACCGAACTTCTTTTCTGGTGGTGCCGGTGGCAACGTAGTCTACAACGAAGGGTTTCCTTACACCTCCCAAGACTCCTTGGGTGGACGCGGCGCAGGCAACGTCCCAGGGCTTACCGGTGATGCAGGAGAAGGCACTGTTGGTGGACTTGGTGCAAGCAATACGAGTGCCGAATCTGTATTTGATACCGGCGGTGCTGGCGGTGGCGGCGGCGCTGGTCATCAAAGTGCGGGTTTTTTTGGAGCCGGCGGCGGCGGTGGCGCTGGTAGCGGTGGCAGCGGTGGTGGCGGAGCTGGTGGTGCAAACTATTTGTACACCGAAGGCGCGCTCTCCGGATCCACACTTGTCTACGGCGAAGGTGGCGCTGGAGCGGCGGGCGGGCGAGGTGGCCGCGCCGGTGAAGTTGGTGAAGTGGCCGTGGTAGACACGCTCGGAAAACCCGGCGAAGACGCGAGCATTATCGTCACCTTTTATGAGTCCGATCCAACCGTTTAAGTGCGCGGTGGAACGAGCACCACGAGACCTGAAATATCGAGCTACCGGCCGCAATGTGCAAACATACGCCTTTGTGCTCTGTTTTTCTAAAATGCAGTCTGCGCTGATGTCTGTCGAACTACCCTATTTAGCAAGCCGAAGTTAGGTCTAGAAAGACCTATGCTATGAGTCGTATACTCAGGTTGAAATTTTGTGTTAGCGGTATGTTCACCGCCCTATTTCTGTGCGGCCTGTGCGGTCCGCTAAATGCGCAAGTGCTGATCACGCACAATCAGTCTGAGCAAAAGGTGGATGTGGTCGTAAACGGGGCCTATTTTACTTCTTATGTGTACGACGGTACTGAGCTTAAGAAACCAGTGTTGTTCCCTGTACTCAGTGCCAGTGGCCAAACCATTACGCGCGGCTTTCCGATCGCACCCAGAGCCGGAGAACGCATTGATCACACGCACCATTTTGGTATTTGGTTCAATCATGGTGACGTTAATGGAATTGATTTTTGGAACGCCGGTCGTACGCCGCCTAAACCCGGTGTTCGATATGGTCAGATTAAGCATAAATCCGTACTGGAATCGAGCTCCGGCGCTGTCGGCACGCTGGTGGTTGCCAAAGATTGGATTGATGACAATGGCCAAGTACTGCTTGAAGAGACAACTCACTATGAGTTTAGTGGCGATATACACCGCCGTGTCCTTACGCATACCACGACAGTAACCGCGTCCAACCAAGATATTGTATTCCATGATTCCAAAGAGGGATTGTTTGCAATTCGCGTTGCGCGAGAACTCGAAATCGCCAGCGCCAAACCAGCGATACTGTTAGACCTCAACCTTAAAGAGACCAACGAAGCGTTGCTTGATAATTCGCAGGTCAGCGGACGGTATTTAAACAGTCGAGGGCTAGAGGGTTACCCGGAAGTATGGGGTAAACGTGCCAGCTGGATGAAGCTAAGCGGCTTCGTAGAGCGTGAACCAATCAGCATTCTAATTTTTGATTCTCCAGAAAATATTAATCATCCGCCACATTGGATGGCTCGCGACTACGGACTGTTCGCGGTTAACAACCTCGGCAGTGGCGTTTACACCGAAGGGAAAGAAAACCTCAACTTTAGACTTAATAAGTCTGAACAACGAACGTTTAGAAATCAGCTTATCATTACCAGTGGTCTTACTTTGGACGACGCAACCATCAACACGTGGTTTGAGGAGTTTGTCGGGATGCCCTGGTGACTCAACCTTGGCTCATCATGCCCAGTAATCCTAGTGTGGTCACGACATTTTGAACTTTTGTATGTGTAACATGGAGCGTTTGTAACCGGTATGCCTAAGCAACCAATTCGTGCTATCTGTAGGTTTTGGAGACACTAGTGTCTGCCGGTGACGAGGTTGGCCACGCAAGTTGGATAAATCACGTGTGGTGGCCGGTGTATTAACCACCTTTGCTCCGCACTAATTGCTGACCGTAATTGAAGCTAATGCTGACTCGATCACTGTCTGGGCTAGTTAATGGCGACATATTGGGTTCGACTTCATGACGTAACCATGACGGGAACAGAATCAACCTGCCCTCCACTGCTCGATGATACACCTCAGGCCAATGCTCCGCGCCACGCTCACGAGACTCGTTCAGTGATGGTGCCATCACCGAAACCTGTGCACGCGGATCCTGAAAAATAAGCTGTCCACAATTCTCTGGTGCCTGCACGTAGTACACACCACTCCATAATGATCCTGGGTGCACATGACTTCGGTTGTAACCTTGCCGTGGATTAATATTTGCCCACATGTTCAAGCAAAAAGGATGTGAATCTGCTGCGTACAATTGATCCCCAAAAACCTGCTGAACTTGCGCTGACACGAGATCCACAAACGACGCAAACTCCGGGCGCGACGACATCGTCGTGGTACTATGCCACGCACCAACTTGACGCACATTGGAGCGCTGCACACCAGTGGCATCCTGCTCACGCCAACTATAAATACGCGTCTTTAAAAATGCGTTTAACGCCTCTGCGTCCTCGACATCAATGAAGTAAATCGGGGTTGGAAAAAATAATTCTTTAGTCAAGGTCATGCGGCGTTGAAAATAGTTGGTTTTGGCAGAGTTCAGCTAGTGTAGCTGATTTCGAAACCTAATCTAAAGCGCTTGAAAGTCATCACACCCAGAACCAAAGGTGGCGGCCGTGTTGGTTTCAAATGGTCTCGAGTCAACTGATCCGTACTGATTTGCTTTCACGCGGAAAGTTGTTAGACTCGCGCGCCACGTTGGGATCGTCATCTAAATCCAGTCAAACGACTGACAAGCATTAGGAACTTCATTATGTTTTCATGTTCTTCGCGGGCCTCGTGCGTGTATTTCATCGCGCTGTTTTGGCTTGGATTCTCCATGCCCAGTGCGGCGCAGTTCGAAAACGACCTTATTGCCAAAATATTAGATTTAGCCACCTACCAACCATTTTCGGATCGATACCAAACACGACGCGACGACGTCACCTTTGGTGTTTCTTCGCTTCAAGTACTACCGAGCCAAGATCAAAATGGTGGGGTAACAGGCGGGTATTTCGTTGATGACTTTGTCACAATCACTTTTGACTACAAGTACAACAAGTTCAACGCCGCCAAAGTGGAAACGCTTGATTTGATCTTCGGTTCCCCGCAAGGGTTAATTACCAAGCAACTCGAGGACACAAATAATCAGTGGTGTACTCGTTCGTATTATCTTACTCGCAACGTCGGGTCTTTCCAGTGGGCTATTATCTTCGACCATTCCAGCGGCCCCATCTCTGAAGTCTTATTCGATCATTTCCGAATCGAGTCAGGGAACAACGTTAAACCGTGGAGATGCTTTGATACAAGCAACGAGTCAACCGACTCTCAAGCGAGCGCGATTCAAGTCATTCCATCAATCTTGGGCTTACTTTTAGTTGATGATCAAACAACCACTGCACCAGAGACAGCCAAAGTGTTCGGAAAACTCAGGCTACCTAGCGGTGTTGTGGCGCCAGCAGGCGGTCTGGAAGTTGACATTAGGACCTTCCCGGTAGCGATTGACTTCGGTGGCTCGAGCCTTCAAACCAGTTCGGCAAAAGTCACGATTCCTGCCGGCGAGACCGAAGTTGACTATGAATTTCCGTTTCTGATTAGTGGCGATGGTGTCACACGAGACCTAGAATACGAATGTCTCAAAGGGTGTGCTGAGATTGACGTTACGACCGGTGGATTCTGGAGCAACACGACGGGGACCACGGACTTTTTTGGCGCGACCAGCTATGACGTGAATACAAGCGTGAATGTACCTATCACACTTGAACCGGCCGACAGCTATTCGGGCGGTATCGACTTTCCCGGCACTGAAGTTGCAAGCGGCGAAGAGCAAATAGTCGTTTCAGTGGAACAAGCCACATCCGGTTTTGATTTCCCTACGGTATTCTCATTCTACTACTATCCAGAGGCTGGCGACGCAATGATTCCTTTTGAAATCGGTGTTCCCACCGACAGCAGTACTCTCGGCTGGACCATCCGGGTAAAGTGCAACAATTGTTCAGCAGCTTGGGAAAATGCAACGCAATATATCTCTAGACCAGCAGGGTATGAACTAAGCCGATCGAGTGTGGCCTCGCACCTTTTCCAAAGCGACGCAGATTATGACAATATTTTTTTAACACTGTTGTTGAAACCGGCCCCCTAGTTAATCACATATTCGTAGTGTGGCCTGCCTTTTGACAAACAGGTGACGTCAGAAGAACAACTCCCAACGCACACCCTGTTGATGAATCGGGTCAAAACCTGACCCGAATGCTGGCTTGGAGCAATACTGGCGGTTAGCGGTGGATCATTTTCACGTCCAAGTTTGCGCGGCAGCGACCATGGCATTGCCTCGTGCGGCAGCTAGCATTGGCTTAACGGTCTCTGGATCCTTGTGCAAACGAGCCAATTGCAATGCGCCGACCATTCCTGCGAATATGGTTGCTGCGCGTGCAGCCCTGCTCGCTGAATCACCACCGCTGGGAAGCAGATTCTGTAATAGAGAGAATATAGGCTCGCTGCCTCGCGTCAGGGCTTGCCGCAGCGCAGCATCTTCGCGCGCAATCTCTGGGGCGAGTGCCGCCACAATACAACCATGGTCGAGTGACTTCCAATGTTGTTCACTAAGATAGGCCGACACAAACGCCTCGAGCTGGTTGTCAGGCGCAGCATGTCTTACCTCTTCAGCCAGCAATTGACAGGTTTCGTTTAGCGCTTCCTCGATGGCGGCCTCGACCAGTTTACTCTTAGATGAGAAGTGCGCGTAGAAGGCGCCATGAGTGACACCGGCATCCGCGACCAAGGTTCGCAGCCCCACGGCATTAAGTCCATCTCGGCGGAGCCGAATGGATGCTTGAGATATCAGCCTACGCCGTGTCTCTTCTCGATGTGTTTCCTGATATCTCATACATTTTACTAAGCACGTAAAAGTGCGTTAATTCTAAGTTGATAAATAGCGCGACGCGACCTTGCCAGAGCTGACGGATGCAAAATAATTAGCGCGAGCACGTTCCATATCTTCCCATATTTTAGGGTCTTCCATGGTCGGATTGGTAACTATTTCACCTTGTTCGAGTCCAGCCAGCGCCGCGTCAACCAGTTGATCTGCTGTAATATAATACTCGTCTGGGAATACGGAATCACTCATCCCTTGCGACGAAAAGAACTCGGTCCGAACTGGGCCAGGCATGACAACTTGAATGCGAATGTCGGTGTCTTCAAATTCCATGGCAACACTGCGTGTAAAGTTGAGAATATAGTTCTTTGTGCCACTGTATACCGCCGCCGTCGCACTTGGCCAAAATGCGATGATGGATCCGAGGTTAATCAAAGTGCCCTTGCCCCGTTGACGAAAGCCACCAAGCGCGGCTTGAGAAAGACGCGTCGCAGCGACAATGTTCAGTCGAACTAGAGCCTCCATCTTATCGCCATTAGTGGAAGACAAAGGACCCAGCCCACCACCGCCTGCATTGTTAACTAACACTTCCACGTTATCCGACTCGAGTCTTTCCTCTAACGTCCGCAGATCATCGGCACTGGTGAGATCGAGCGCCAGCGTTTCGACATCGATGTTGTGCTGATTTTGTAGTTGCGCGGCCAATGCCTCTAGACGATTCGCTCTTCTGGCGATTAGCAATAATGGGTGACCGAGTGCTGCCAGCCGATCGGCATAAACAGCGCCAATACCAGAAGACGCACCCGTAACCACCGCGAGCCCGTCTTTATTTGAATTACGCATATTTTTTTCCTATTTGAAATTTAGGTTTATGGCAACGAGCGTTTAGCTGTTGGTCCGAGGTGACGCCTTATTCTCCGCTATCCAGCGAGCCTCGTCCTTTGTGCCCTCTCGCGGTGGGAAATAACCTTGAATCGACCACATCGAAAAAGGGGTTTCATCGACATGAAACTCCCAATCAAGACCTCGATCTTTGACCCAAGGCGCGATCACTTGATTGACCGCATTGATGAATCGCGTACTCGCCTCCTCGTCAGGAAAATCTCGCGCAATATGGTCAATCCATATACGAACAAAATTATCTCGAGGCTCGCCGCCTATATAGAACGACTCTGCTTCGATTTCTTGAAATACGACCCCAACGTAAAATTTTGGCATAAACCGCGCGTAGATCTCGGTGACCTTCTCTGCGAGCGCTTTTTTATCCTCAGGCGTGTATGCATCAACTGGGTGGTAAAAGTTCCATAATGGCATCGTAATGTTCCTCTTTTTAAAGTTTTGTAGACGTTAATGGTTTTATATTACACATGCAATATAAAAGACTTCGCATCCTATTGCAATAGTATTACACCTGCAATATTATGCTTGAAGATTAGTCAAAGAACGCCTTAGGAGGCTGAATTGTGGAAATGAATCGATGTATGAGAAAAATACGAATGGCCGCTTGTATACTGTTTATTCTAGGCTTATCCAGTTGCGCAAGCACCGCAAATCCAACGCGTATTGGGGAGTCCAGCAACCAAATACAACCCAATACTATTGTGGTCAATGGATCAAAGATTAGTTACAAAATAATTGGCCAAGGCACGCCCCTGATCTTGTTACAGCGTTTTCGTGGTAGCTTAGCCGATTGGGATCCAGCACTTTTAGCCGCATTGTCTGCGTCAAACCAAGTTGTCATATTTGACAGCCTCGGTGTGGGGACAAGCGAAGGAGAAATCCCCAATACCCTGGGTGGTGCTGCTGATTTTGTCGTCAGCTTTATGGACGCGTTAAAGATCGAGCAAGCAAATATTCTTGGCTGGTCTCTGGGTGGCATGACAGCCCAGGTGTTAGCAATAAAGCACCCTAACCGCGTAAACAAACTCATTTTGGCTGGAACGACCCCACCAGCTGGCGACAAAAGTGTTCACTTAGCACCCGATGAATGGACCGCGGTCGCAACAAAGCCGCAGAACTCCGCGGCCGATATGGCTTACCTTTTCTACACGACAACGGTTGTTGGCGTAAAGGCCGCTCAAGAATCACAAGAACGCTTTGAGCAAGTCCATCAACGTGGAGTTGAGACGAAAACAAGCCCCGAAATTATTATGCCTCAGGCGATCGGCGCGCGTGCATACATGGCCAATAAAGGGAATTGGTACGAGCAACTTGCCGGAATCGACCTTCCCGTCTTAATTGCCAATGGCGACTCTGATATAGCTTTTCCAGTGACTAACTCAATGGTACTTCATCGCCAAATACCCAACAGTAATCTGGTGATCTACCCTGATGCCGGACATGCATTCTTGTTTCAATATGCCGATCAATTCTCAGACCACGTAAATCAGTTCTTGCGTCGTGAGTAAGATTTAAAATCGAGGCGCTCATGCATAGAGAGCGCCTCGTAGTCGTAAAGTCTGCGAGCTCCTTCGCTGACTTGTGGCCCTAAAATCATTAGGGAGAGTTGGCTCTGACTGGCGCACCAAAATGTGTCGCTGGTTTGCGGGAATTCCGTCACCGACCTCTTTTGATGCTGCGCCGGGTCAACGTGATTAATCCGTTATAATCAGTGTTGAAGCTATCGCCTACACCGAACAAGGGCTGATGCGGTAAACACGCGAGATAAAGAAGCGGTTACAACAAAATTGTCGCTTAAAAAGCGCTCCTCTCCTTGCGGCACGGCATTAGGCGAGCGCCAACAGCAGAGTTTTCGCGTCGATACTGTCGTTTGCGAGGTCTGCGATAGGCAATTGTTTCTCGCTTGAAATCAATTTTTTGGCCAATATGAACTCTGCTGGACGATTCACACAGTCGGCAGCAACAATCGAGCCTTGTTTTAGGTACCACGCTACAAAACTGCGACTGGATTCGACATCACCACGGAATACCACTCGGTCGAAACCCTGATTTAAGCCTGCAATTTGGAGTCGAAGATCATATTGATTTGACCAGAACCAAGGTAAGGCATTGTAGACTTTCTCCCTATCACACATCGAGGCAGCTGCAGTTTTCGATTGCTCAATAGCATTGGGAACGGACTCTAAACGAATACGGCGTCCATAGATCAAATTAAGATGGGCTGCGCAGTCTCCCGATGCCACGATATGCTCATCGCTAGTCTGTGCAAACTCATTGACGATGACACCATCGTCGACGTCTAAGCCGATGCCTTCAGCAAGTTCAGTATTGGGTATAACACCAACACCTATAATTACTAAATTAGCATCGATCTGTTCTCCATTACTGCAAACGACACCTTCGACACAATCATTACCAACAATTTCGGTCGCGAACACACCGGTCTTGATTTCAACGCCCTCTTCAGTATGAACTCTGTGGTAGAAGGCGGATACCTCCTCAGCCGTCACGCGCTGAAGAACTCGACCCATGGCCTCGAGGACACACACGTCTATACCGATTTTACGCAAAAGCGCCGCCGTCTCTAAACCGATATAACCACCGCCGATAATCACGGCTTTGCCGTTGGACTGTATGGCCTGCTTTATGGCTTCTGCATCGGTTAGGTCTCTCAAGTAATGAACACCGTTTAGCGCCACGCCAGGAATCGCTAATTGTCTCGTCCGCGCACCGGTGCACAAAGCAAGCTTGTCGTATTGACGTGCTTCGCCGTTAGATAAGGTGACGGATTTATTGATGCGATCAATTTTCTCTACTCGAGTGTTCAGCAGAAACTCGATCTGCTTGTCTCGATACACTGAGGCGGGACGAATAAACAACTGCTCAGCGCTGGTGTCGCCACTTAGATAATCTTTAGACAGCGGCGGTCGATGATAAGGGAATTGTGAATCATCACTGACGACCAGAATCTCACCTTCCCAGCGCTCTTGTCGTAGTGAAATTGAAAGTTGAGCGGCGGCGTGGCTACCACCTATGATAATGGCTTGCTTGGTGTTTTTAAGCATTTAGACAGCGGATTAAGGTAGTTTATAATTGTCGAACCAGCAGGCAAGCCTAGTACTGCGACTCTGGTAACAGAATCACTAACCCATCAAGCTCATCAGTCACCGTTATCTGGCAACTCAATCGACTGTTCGCCCTAGGATCGGCAGCACACTCCAACACACCTTCCTCAATCTCGTTTGGACCTCCTACCTTTGCAACCCAATCTTCGTGTACGTAACAATGACAGGTTGCGCAACTGCAGCTACCTCCGCACTCGCCGGCGATGCCATCGACCATATTGTCGATCGCGCCTTCCATTACCGATTGGCCGTTGCTCACCTGAATTTGATGTTCAGTGCCATTATGTTCGACATATTTTATAAGAGGCATACCCTATTCCTATCTCGTTCTAAGTTCTTAATTTTATCGATTCGTGTCAGTTGCGTTTAAGCAGTAATCGCATACCAGTGATGGCGTCAGTGAGCGTAAACACCAATAAGATCAGTGGTGCCCCACTAAATACGGAAAAAGCAAATAGACCCGCTGCAAAAATCTTCAGAACTCCGATCGCAGGCCCAACGTTTTCCAATGTCCCTTGCCCCCTTAACCACACAGTGAATAGACCAAATACACCAATCAAATTGATCGACAACATGACGAACGGATCGCTGAGCTCAGGCAGAGCTCTAAGATCACCCAACCTCTCCCCTAAAGAGAAAAGTAATCCAAGAACATAAATACTGACATATGGCAAAGCGAGAACAACAAACAACCCAAAATCTATTACTGCCGTGCGACGCACAAAGTTTCTATATGTCATGCCGTAGTTCCCTACTGAAATATGATCGAATTAAGTAAAGTTTATATTCATGATTAGCTGATTAATCTCAGTAACTTGTTCATCACCTTGAACTTGGCTTCGTAGGGAGGTCGCAACATTGCACCGACATCAAATGGAGATTGACGGTAAACAGAACGCGCATGTGAAAATTGCTTAAAGCCATCAAACCCATGATAAGCGCCCATGCCGCTGGCACCAACGCCGCCAAAAGGCAAATCATCGATGGTGTAATGCATAATTACGTCATTAATCGTCATGCCTCCCGAGCTGGTTTCAAGCAACAGTCGTTGTTGCTCATTTTTATTACGGCCAAAGTAATAAAGCGCCAGAGGTTTCGGATTCAGGTTAATGTGGTCAATAACGTGATCAAAATCACTGTAGGTTTTAACCAATAGCAAGGGGCCAAAAATTTCGTCCTTGTTTATGTCCGCTTCCTCGTTGGGGTTAACCACCAAGGTAATGGGGACTATATTATTTAGACCTTGTTCTAACTCTGCTTGGTTACAATCCGTTGGACCAAGAGAAATAACGTCCGCACCGTTATTAACCGCGTTGGCAAGGTAGCCATTTATTCGCCCTGCATGGTTTGCATTAATCACAGCCACGTAGTCGTGGTGTTTTTTTTCTTGCGGAAAAATTTCGTGCGCCGCCAGCTTCATTTGCTTAATGAATTCTTCCAATCGTTTTTCGGGCACAAAAACAGTGTCCGGAGCTAAGCAGATTTGACCAGCGTTGAAGAGTTTGCCAAATAAGATACGCTTTGCGGCAAGTGGTAGTTTCGCACTATCACTTATTACCACGGGCGACTTACCGCCAAGCTCCAGGGTCAGGGGTACTAAATTTTCAGCGGCTGCGCGCATAATGTGTTTGGCAACCGCCTCCCCACCGGTGTAGATAAGATGGTCAAAGGGAAGCTGGCTAAATGCTTTTCCGGTTTCCGGGCCACCAGTAACCACCGTAATTTCTTCTGGATCAAAAGACTCTTTGATCATCTGATCCATCAAACTGGAGGTCGCCGGTGTCAATTCTGAAGGCTTAATCATGGCTCGGTTGCCCGCGGCAATCACTCCAGCTAAGGGCGAGAACGTCAGGTTTATAGGAAAATTCCAAGGACTAATTATGCCAACTGATCCGAGCGGCTGATAAATCACCTCAGAACGCCCACCGGCCAAATTAAATGGCAGTCCAGTTGTACGACGCTCAGGCCTCATCCACCGCTGTAATTTTCGTTTAGCCGTTTTCAGGGGTTTGAGTGTGGTCACTACTTCCGCGAACCGAATTTGGTCTATAGAGCGGTACCCATAGTCAGACATCAAGGCTTCACAGATGGGCTCCTCGAATCGAGTAATCAGGTCGATCAGCCTATCAAGACGGTCTTCGCGTACGCTTGCCGGAGCATAGGCAGCTTTGAGGTTAGCCTGCTTCTGGCGTTGAAGTGCTTTGTTCATATCCATCGCCAAGGCATCTGCTATCGCTGGTGTCGTCACTTTACTGCTCCAGCTGGAAAACGATAATCGTTGAATGATTCTCGCAAATTCTTTTTATGTATTTTGCCGGTCGCGTTATAGGGCAATTCATCCACAAACACCACGTCGTTCGGCAGCCACCATTTAGCAATTTTGTCCTTCATAAAGGACAGCACATCGTTTTTATTTGGATTTGCACCTTCGCTTGCTACACATACGAGTAAAGGCCTTTCTTGCCATTTTGGGTGGTGTATACCAATTACCGCTGCTTGGCTAATATCAGGGTGTGCGGCCGCCACATTCTCAAGGTCAATAGAGGAAATCCATTCGCCACCTGATTTGATAACGTCTTTGGCACGATCAACAATATTCATCCAGCCGTCTGCGCTGATAGTAGAAATATCGCCGGTGTTAAAAAAACCATCATCACTCAATACACGCATATCTTCTTTTCGATAGTAAGCTTTAGCAACCCAAGGACCGCGCACCAAAAGTTGCCCGCAGGTGTCACCATTCCAGGGTAACTCAATGCCATCATCATCAACAATTTTCGCCTCAACGCCGAATGGTGGCTTACCCTGCTTGAGCTTAATCGCCAACAGCTCTTCTTTAGAGAGGCGTCGGTGTTTTGGAGATGGGCGGCTAACGGTACCCATGGGACTAGTTTCTGTCATTCCCCATACGTGAAGAACGGTGGCGTCAAACAGGCTTTCTAAGGATGTTATCAATTGCTCAGAGGCCGCAGATCCACCAATAACAAACTCCCTGATTGGTAAACGTGATGTTTCATTCAGCGGCAAAGTTGCAGCGTAGTCGACGAGTAATTGCCATATTGTGGGCACCCCGAGCGTCAGCGTACAATGTTCTTCATTTAAAAGACGATAGACATTTTTACCCGACATATCTGAACCAGGTAAAACCAGTTTGCTACCGGCAATAGCCGCGGAATAAGGAATGCCCCAAGCATTAACGTGGAACATCGGAACAATGGGCATAATGACATCCTCAGCACCAATGTTCATGCAATCTTTCATACACGTCGCAATAGAATGAAGAACCAGACTTCGATGACTGTACAGAACACCTTTCGGGTCGCCGGTCGTGCCTGACGTATAGCATAAGCTTGCGGCGGTATCTTCATCGAACTCGGGCCAGTCAAAGTCAGCCGATTCTTGCGCTATGAGCGATTCATAACAGATAGCATCACACCAATGGATGTCAGGCATTTGTTGTTCTGAGCACAGTACTACGATGCCTTTAATCTGCGCTATATCAACATGTACTTTTTCAACTAATGGTAAGAAATCGAGATCTACGAACAGGTATTTATCATGCGCGTGATTAACAATATAACGAATTTGATCGGAATGCAGACGAGGGTTGATCGTATTCAGTACAGCCCCCATGCTCGGCACGGCGTAGTACAGTTCCAGGTGTCGATGGTTATTCCACGCCAGTGTGCCGATGCAATCACCTTGTTTGATGCCCTGCTTTGCTAGGCTGTTGGCCAATTGTCCTGCTCGCGCGATGACTTGACCATAGTTGGTTCTGATACTAGCGTCTGCGCCTATCGCTGTGACAACGTCGACATCGGAGTGGTATTGTTGCGCGTAGCGTACCATTGACGAAACTAGCAGCTGCCTATTTTGCATTAAACCGTGCATTGAGGTCTCCAAGATAATCTCGTTTGAATCAGTGCTCTTGTTTTATACATGCGGGGTTTGAGTATCGAGAAATGCGTGCGCTACTGTCGCGGTATCTGCAAAATCGCGAAAGCGAACCCATAGACCATCTTCAACATCAATGATGTGAGCGTATTCGGTATCATAAACACGTCCAGTAGAAACCGCTTCGAGCTTTAGATGTCCAACAACGGCGACCTGTTTGTCGTTTGCTATGTACTCGTGTTGAGTAAATTGATGAATCACGACATCATTCTGCACATGATCAAAAAACTCCATGCATTTATCTCTTCCAGTATAGATACCGGCATAAGGAATAGTTGTCGGACCGTAGAATTCAATTACGCAGTCCTCGCGCATGCGCTCATAAAGACCAGCAAAATCACCGGCCAAAATCGTGTCGTACATTTCTTGTGCTGCCTGCAATGCTGTTTTGCTCATTTGTTCACCCTTAAAATGGATACGAGATTCGTTCTCAATAATTAAACTTACCCGCCGCAAGCAGCGGGTTTTGTCATTGTCGAGCTAAATATATGCCACGACGTACCGCAGAATATTCAACTCTAGGTTAGGATCAAAACTGGTAGTTAAATTCCGCACCAAAGGTTCTCGGTGCGCCCAAGGAACCCACAAACTCGGCCCCGTAGACAGTGCCGGTCAAAATCATATTGCTAAAATAGAGTTCATCACTTAAGTTCTTACCGAATATCGCAACGCTCCAATTCGAATTCGAAGGTGCCCAGTTCACACGTGCATTGACAATGCCGTAAGCATCTTCAGAGGCTGCGTCGATATTAAATACCGTGTAGTAAATTTTGCTTTGCCAGCTGTAGTCGAGCCTCAAAGATAAATCACCCTTATCATTTATCGGTAGATCCCACTGCGCGCCGACATTCACCTTCCATTCTGGTGAACGAGGTAATTGCTTTCCATCCAGATCAACCAAAAACGATCCCGGATCTTGAGTCAGTGGCGCAGGTCTTAATGGCTCGGTTAAAACACCTTCTGTGAACTGTGCATCCACGTAAGTAATAGAGCCGTCAATTCTAAAAGAGTCACTAACTAATGCTGCCGTTTCTAACTCGACTCCCTTGACTTCCGCCTTGCCCACGTTGCGTATAATCGGTTGATTATCAACGCTCTCTTGCGCCTGTAAGTTTGTATAATCGTAGTAGAAAGCCGCCATATTCAGGCGGACTCTGCCGTCAGCCAATTCTGACTTTAAGCCCGCCTCATAGGACCAGATTTCTTCTGGCTCAAAAGGGTCTCTCTGGGTGCTGCCAATGTTGTAACCGCCGCTTTTAAAGCCTTTTTGAATTGCCGCGTAAACAAGCACGTCATCGGTTGCTCTATAGTCAACGCCGAACATCGGCGTAAATGACGAGAATTCAGCCGGGCCATTTACCGGCGCTACTACGAAACCAAAAGGATCGGGTATCACGCCGTCTCTAGAGTCGCTTACCGCATCTGGAAAAAGCGCCACATTAGGAGCAAAGCGAGTACTTTCGCCACCCGTTGGTGATAGGATGGCCAATTCGAATAACTGTGAACCATCTCGTTCTTCGGAACTGTAGCGACCACCAAATTTCAGCGTCAGTTGGTCAGATAGCTCGTAGTTGAAATCGATATAGCTGGCCCACGCGTCAGTTTCTTGTTGACCGCTAAGATGCAAATCACAACATAGAGGCGTCTGCGGTAAATCAATTGGAAACGTTGGTATGACGCCGAGACTTTGTAGGTCGGTTAATCCCTGAATAAGAATTGGCTCCCAAAAGTCGCCAAAGATATTGTTGGTTATCTTGTTCTCTTCATGAAATGCAGAGCCACCAAATATCCAGCTTAAACGGTCGCCTGCGTCACCTGAAAGCTGAAATTCAAGACTCTGTTGTTGATGATCTTCTTCACGTTGATATACATTTACAAACGCATCTGAAAGATCAAATTCGTTCTGTAAGCTCGGGTTAGTGTCCTTATAGTTTGCAATTACTTTTAAGTTGTAACCGCCGATATCTGAATCTAACTTGGCGGTTAATCCTTTTATTTCAGTTTTACGCCAGTAGTCGACGTCACTATACACATCCCTGGACTTCGAAGCGGTTGTTCGTCCTTGTTCTCTAAACAGAAAGAATGGTACTGCCTGTGATCCTTCGCGCGTCGCGTACCAGTTTTCGACCTCTTCGGCATATCCGGCACTAGAGTAATGAAATACGTTCGCTTTATCATCGGCCTTATAGTAATCACCAACCAGACTTAGAGTTGTGTTTTCACCTAAGTCAGCTTCTAACGCCAAACGCATCGACAGGTCTTTTTTATCTTCCGCTTTTTCGTTGTCGCGTAAGCTTGACCCTGCAGGCCGAATCAATGTGGTATACCCGTCTCTGTTTTCTGCCTTGAGCGCTAGGCGTGCACGCAAACCGTCGCTCAATGAGCCACTCACCGCGCCAGACACTCCCAGATGACCATAGTTTCCCGTAATCACTTGAATGTCGCCTTCGAATTCTTCAGTAGGTTTCTTGGGAACGATATTTACCGCGCCCCCAGTGGCATTACGCCCATAAAGCGTCCCTTGCGGGCCTCTAAGAACCTCCACTCGCTCGACATCAAAAAATGCGGGACCAACCGCTGCGGCTCTTGAATAATAAACATCATCGACGTAAACCGCGGTTGAACTATCATTGCCTGCGATAATCGCTGGGGTCCCGATACCGCGAATGTAAATAGATGTATCACCTTGATAAGAAGCGATATGAACTCCCGGCAAAGAAGTTGACGCATCTTCGATAGCCGTCACCGACCTGCCTTTTAGAGCATCGGCGGTAAGCGCGGATGCGGTGATCCCTTCATTTTGTAAGGTGCTGGTCCTACGAGTAGCGGTAACTACAATTTCTTCTAAGGCATTGATCGACACCACTTCATCTTGCGCGGACAGAACAGCAGAAAAACTCACTACACTTATTGACACTAATGATTTACTAAACCACGCTGTTGCTGTAGCTATTGTTTTGAGCAACCTATACTTCATTGTATTCATCCTCCACTTGGTACTTTTATTAGAATTATCACACCTTATAACTAACCTAAAGACATGGTTAACCTGTGACACTTTTATGTTAAAGACTCCGATTGAGCAGGCCTTTTAGTAGATCATCAACTCAGTCAACGACCTGCTAAAAAACTCTCAAATATGCCCGCAATATAATTGCCTAGGGGACCAAAATTACCGGGCAGGAATCGAGCCCATAATTGAGTAGCCCACCTGTCTGCCTTACCATGGGCCTGCTGCCCAAATCGATCCTAGAACAGGAATCTAGCAAGCAATTAATCATTGTTTCGGCTTCTAGCCTGGCGATTCTAGCCCCCATACAATGGTGGATTCCCCGGCCGAATGTGAGCTGTTTGTTGATATTGCTTCGCCCAATGACAAACCTATCTGGCTCTTCGAACACACTTGGGTCTCTATTTGCGGCAGCGTAAAAAAGTGCCACCCAGTCGCCCTGCTTAATGGTGACGCCACCAATATCCGTGTCCTTTACGGCAACGCGAAATAACCTTTGTGGTGGCCCATCGCGACGCAAACTTTCTTCAATAAACGGTCGGATTAAGTGTCTATCTTGCTTTAGTAAATCAAAAAACTCCGGCTCCTGCGCCAATGTACAAACGATGTTGCCCAACAAGTATCCAGTTGTTTCCGCACCGGCAACCACGAGTGTTAAACAAAATCGAACAACTTCTTCACGGGTAAGCTTAGAACCTTCATGCTCCGCCTTTATAAAGGCCGTCATGAGATCATCGGGAGTCTCCAACCCCGCTTCGATATCCGTATAGCGCTGATTCACAGCGTCTGTGTAATAGGCTGCGATTTCTTGATTACACTGATTGCGTTCCTCAATGGTAAAATCAGAGGTGACCATGAAAGCATTCGACCAACGGCGCAGCGATACATAATCCTCTTCCGGAGTCCCAATAAGGCGCGTCATTAATCGAGCAGGAAGGTCAGGTGCAAAGCTTGTCATAAAATCGATTTCGCCGGATGGCAAATCTGCAATCATTTTTACTACGGTCTCTTTAACCCAGCCTGCAAGGCTTTGCTCGATACGCTTCGGAGTGAACGCTTGCTGAGCAATACCGCGCAATTCGGTATGACGCGGACGGTCATGATTTACCAACATTAATGTCGGTGCCGAGGAAGCCTCCTGCATTGGGTCTCTCGACGAGAACGATTCATGATCACTGGCCGCCAACGCAACATCTTGGTACTTGACCAGTGCCCAAGCCGGGTGAGGCTGATCTTGGTCTGGGACAGTACCGGGCGGGAAATCCTTCAGTCCAAATTGCGGAGGCTGTTCCCTTAGCTTCGCATAGTAAGGATATGGGTTAGCGATGACCTCTGGACTAAGAAGCCCTTGAACATCAATTTCTTGAACTGAGTTATCGTCGTTGATTCTCTGCATTGTTTACCTTGAAAGCATAATATCTACACGCCACAGATTATGTCCATAGGACACTATTGTCAATACATCTTATTTAACTTAGGATATTTATTTGATTGCTCTGCGATAAAATACTGACAACCCGAGGTGTAAAAAAGCACTCAACGTGAAGCAACTAAACTCAACTCAGCTGGTAAGAGTTCAATTTTGAAGGCCTTCGTTCGCTTATGAGGAATCAATGAACGTAGCGCGCAGAATAAAATTTGAGAACGAAGCACCGAGTAGGGTTTACGCTCTAACGTTCATCCTATGGCGACTGAATACAGTGGATTATTTGAACGCAATCTCGGCAAGACTAGATCTCGACCACACTCCATGTGACCCGGAACATCAAACGAGTTCCCTATTCCGTTGAACGATAGGTAAAGCAGTATAAAATCGGTGAGCGTGCTGCGAACGCAACCAAGGTGTCACTACCATCTAAGATTTGGTTATGTGTATTTCAGTGTCAGTATTGCAAAATTAGACTTATTGCCACTAAATAGGCCGGAATGAATTACGACGTTGCTTGCTATTTCAACAGCATCAGACCTTCTTTTTAACCGAAGGTTTAATCATAATTGACCCAGGCAAATCACGTTTTTGTTCGACTTCCCGATCGAATATTTCGCTAACACGACGAAAGAAATGAAGACCATTCTTGATCTCATCCTCGGTCAGCTCATCGGTTATATGCTTGACCAATAAACGCCCGTTCTCGACCATTTGCAATAAAAACTTCTCCCCCTTTGGGGTCAGCTGGATTATCTTCTCTCGCCCCGATGCGGGATCTTCAGTAATCAACAAGAAGCCTAACGGCGGCTTTGCTAACGACCTTAACGCCTTGGAAATTGCTGAATTAGTCAATTCGAACCAATAAGACATCGACTTAACAATTTCTTTGCGGCTCATCTTTTTGCCGTCAACGCCTTTCGCTCGAATCAACCACAAAATAATAGTTTGCTGACGGGTGAGCACGCCACTTCGCAGAGTGTCCTCTATCGTCATCCCAACGGAATAGTGAATGGGGAAAAAAAGCTCCAAAAAATCTCTTGGAGCATCTTCGTTGGATACTTCTTGCATCAGCTAACCTCAGTTATGGTACATCTATCAGTAATGCTTAACGCAGTTACTTTTATATGATTGATTATTTACTTTTTACTGAAAATGTTCAATGAACGAATCAATGTCCGGCATTTTATATGTCGAGTAAACTCAGGCCTTACCAGTGAACTTGCACACCGAAGTTATCTACGCCAGTCACCAGAGGGTCCGAAACAGGCACTATTAGGTAATATGAACTCATACTTAATACCCTAAAGATTTGGAGTAGTCGTTTAAGCGTTGAACCTTCCCCTCATCTCTAATTTTTTCGACCCCTTTTCTTAAGAATGTGTGTAGATCTTTCATTTGCTTCATTGTTGCAGCAGCGTTGTTCGGTAACTGAAAAATTTTTGATTAACAACGTTAGTATATGCAGGATGGTTACCATTGGAGTGTTTAATCTGATCAAATTCTCGGGATGACCACGAAAACACCCATTAGGTGAAGCTCGTGGCCTATTTTTCGATAATGCCTGCCCATGTTTGGAGCTGTTCCATGTCTATTTCGTTAGCTCTACGGGTTTGAAAGAGTTGAGTATATTTTCCTTGCCTGTGGATGCGTGGACACCCACTCAATACTTGATCCTTGATACCAAATTGGCCTGGGCAGCAAAAATATATTTGGTAACCATGCGCGATTCACAATCTCTTAAGAGTAATAACACTAAAGTACGAGTTGAAGCAGCCCGAAACCTCTCTTTAGAGATGGCTGTCCAGGTTTATTCCTCTACAGTCCGATGCCTCTCTTTCGAAGGTAGCTGGCCGTTTATGCTATACAGGTATGTTCCGACAAACACTATCAACGAATCCCTTCGAAGGTTTTCATCGCCAGCTGCTAGGCTCAGGCACCTATGTCGATGACCGGATCGCGTAAAGCGAGGCCTTCGCATGTCTTGAATCTGGAAATGGCTGCCTAAAACCCCTTCCCTACTACTTAGGCGTCAATTTTAAACAACACAAAGGGATCAATCTCGCGCGCAAAGTTGGGACTGGTGACGTTTTCTGATGCCACGCTTATGATGGGCGTCCTTTTATTTTTTTCCTTTTATTTTTTATTTCTCTTTATTTCTTGTCTTAAGCCATCCTCAACTCGCCCTCTGATCGTCGGCAATTCGTGTTTAATCCAAGCTAATGGCTCACTGCGCGAGAGTCAGGCCGCTGCTTGGCTTGACAGTATGGAGGTATCCATATGAGTCCATTTATTTCTGTTTATTTCTTGCTGCCGTCATCAGTGCGTACCTGCATCCGCAATGGACCAAGAGGGTTAGGTTGAAGCTCTCATAGTTAGACGTTTGCCTATCACTCCCTAAACGGGAATTGAAAGCCCCAGTCTGAGTAAATAGAATTTTCGGACAGCACCATACCAAATACGTTGGTCAAATTCTGTTCTTGGAGTTTTGTTCTAAATAATGTTTCTTTGCCACCAGTTTTCGATATTTGTCCGGTATCCGACTGCGGCTGTCGATGTGTTCAGCAGACTTAAGGCGTTGAAATTCTTTGGTTACGGAGTGCAAGCTCAAGGTTGGGTAAAATTGTTATCACAAAAGGATTCCTATGAAAATCACATATGCACGTAAACCACGATCATCGATAGCTCAACGCGGCTCCTCTAATATTCCGATTAAAGTCTGTGTTAGTTTTTTGTTCCTAACTGGCACGGCCTATGCACAGTCAACGGTTACACACGACCATCGCTTCAGAGACCCAGTTCACTTGCGGTTATTGAGTGCGAGCGGCACTAACGCACTATCAGATCATGATAAGGACGGCGTCCCAGACCAATTTGATGCGTTTCCAGATGATCCAACTGAATCAGTTGACGACGACAATGATGGAATTGGTGATAATCGCGACCCAGATCCAGCCGTTGCTGACTCGCTGGTGATTGTTGATACAGACAGTACTGTGGGCAGCCTGTATTTGCGCTGGCTTGCTGCGTCGCCCGATGAATGCCGAGTTCTATATGGCGTGCAAGGTAGGCGCCCCGAGCAATTTTTTTCTCATTCCGGTGAGTTCTATATGCCTAATGTTGGCGATTCGGGAACCTATCAAGTGTTGATTGAATGCTATGAGTTAGACGGTAGCAGTGTGTTCAGCTTACCAGCCACAGTGGAGGTGCTGAAATGAATAAGGCAGCAGCAATATTAGTATTATTGATTTTCTCTAGCTCGTCGTTTGCAGCAAGCTACCCTCCAAACCGAGATTATGGATCAGAAGGCGATTTCATCATCAAGCGCGGTACCGAGCGTGGGCGCACCGCTAACTTGAGTATTGTTGGGCCGCTATTGGTCAATCTGCCGGAAGGACCTGGAAGTACTTCTGTTGGGGTCGAATGGCGTTGGAAAGACACGGTTTGGGACATTAGCAACTTATTGGATCCGCAGTTAATTCGTGAGATCTCATGTGAAACCTGCGGCGGCGGCCAACCTATTGGCGCCCACGGTACAGTAACGCGTTTTTACGAAGGCGAGAGCTATCTATATACCAGGGGCGGAAGTGAAGAAGACCCCGGTGCCTACATGACTTATAACCCAAACGGCGTTGATTCTAATGCGCAGGCAGATACAAAAGATCTGTACACTTTTGGGCGCGAAGCATTCAATTACACGATGATGTTTTCCCCCTACTTCGTTAGAACATTTTGGGATTACGGTAGTGCGCCAGGTGGTGATCTTACGATCCGAAATGCAGATCACTTTGTCTATGAGGGCCATCCAGATCATAACCCTGAAGACTACTCTGAGAGCGAGCCATGGTGGACCGGTGTGCCGTATGTGTCGTGGGACCATCTATCAGAAAGTGGTGGTGTTACCGGTTTTGGCTCTTGGTTAGGTAATTTGTTGGTGATGGCGTCAGACCAACGTTCAACCGGCATTGCAATCTACGATACGGCTGGATTTAAACAAGGCATCAAGCCAAGATTGCTAAGCAGTTTTCAGCCCCGCCTTACCGAGCCAGATGGCAACATGGTCGGGATTGGTGGCTATTGGGCAGAGCCTTATGGAACCAATAAAATGGTGTGGGCAGCGAGACAGAGAGAGACAGAACCTCGGCGCAACTATCCTGCTATGTTCGTGGTTGATTTTACCGATCCCACAAACCCTGAACTCACCTGTGAGCTGTATTTCGACAAAGATAAAAACGATCCCACTGATGGCGATGAATCCAGTGATCCGATGTACGTCAACTTTCAGGATCAGTACGCCTATGTCGATCACTTTCGGGTTGATATTGACCGCTGTGAGCAAGCCTATGCCGACGACGTGATTAGCGATCAGGAGTTCCAAGACATCGTGTTTAGGTTTGACGATATTCAAAATGGGTGTGATGGCAGTCAGTATTTTAGACCGCTAGGGCAAGTCGGTATTCTAGGTGGTTATGATTGGGGTGTCACAGACTCCGAGATCACTTACAGCGGCGGTTCGATGACCAACATGCAGTGGCATGTGAATCAAAATGGAGTTGGGTTTAACCCGGTCATAAATAAGGGTACCGGGCATTCGATAATTTCAACGACGCATGGCGAGTCTGCAGGCAATACTTTGGCCGTCGGAGACACTATACGCAACATCGTCACTGGCGCACTGTATACGCTGCAAAGCAGGCAGAGGAATGAAAACATAAACGAGCAAGGCATGTGCTTTTTCGTGACCTCCGACCAGCCCGACACCACTGCACCGTATGTGTCTGGGCATAGACCGCTTGACGGGCAAGTGAATTACCCGATCGACGGCTTGATTCATTTTCATATTCCAGAAACATTACGCACTGAAACGGCGGTGGATGCAGTAACGGTAACGCAACTCGATAACGCTGGCGATGTGGTCACAGAAATTTCATTTAGACAACAGAAAAACCATACCGGTACGATATCGATCTGGCCGGATTCAGAGCTTCTCGAAGACACAACCTATCGAGTAGACATCGTTGGTATACAAGACTTTATGGGTAACACTATGCTGCCGTACTCGTTCAGTTTTACTACTGGCGAGGAGGTAAGCGATGGCGGCCCCGTTGATCCGGGTGATGACGATCCTGCCCCAACCTATCCTGGTACGCCTTACTACCCCAATCAGTCCAGTCAGCTAAGTTGTCGACCAGAGTCTGAAGACAACAACCTTTGGGTAGTTAATCCAGATAATGACAGTGTCACGGTGATTGATACAACGCTTGATGCAACCACCCAACGGCTCAGCAGTTCGGTTACCGAGGAGTTGTATCTAAACTATGAAAACCCGACTTCAATTACTCGGGTCGGTGAGCTGTACGCGATTACTTTTCGCCGCGATGACAAAATAGTGTTTTACGACGCGATCACTCGCAATCCTGTATTTAGCCTTGATTCTGGTCACGGTAGTCAACCTATAGCGTCGCTAAGCAGCGATGAGTTTCTCTATGTGGCGCTCTACGGTTCCGGTGAAGTTATAAAAATAGACGTAGCGAATCGAGCGATTGACGCGCGACTATTTGTCGGTCCCACACCAAATGCTATGGCCATGACCGGTAATCGCTTACTGGTAACGCGTCAAATATCGGCAACCGATTACGCTGAGGTGTATGACGTAAATACCAGTCGAGACATGACGCTTACTCGTACTATTCGGGTAAATAAAGTGACCGTGCAAGACGACATTGATCACGGATCGGGTGTACCCAATTTGTTGTCTGGGATTGTTATTACGCCAGATGGCCAGGAAGCGCTGGTCTCAGCGGTTAAGTCCAATACCGATCGAGGGTTGACCCGCAGTGGCGAACCACTGGATGACGATAACACTGTTCGCCCTATGTTGATTCGACTAGACCTGGTGAATAATCGAGATGCCAATGTTGATCCGTTCACACGAGAGGGAACGATCGATTTTGATAATGCGGCTGACCCCTCGGCAGTAACGTTTTTGGTAAGTGGCCAAGACCGAGTTGTGTCTTTGCAAGGTAACAATTTAGTTAAAGTCGACAACGCCACGCGCAACACCGGTGCGCTGTTTCCGGCAGGGTCAGCACCACAGAGTATGTGTACAACCTTGCGCACGCTATATGTGAAGGATTTTACGGGGCGAACCGTGTCGGCTATTGACGTAGCCGAGTACTTGCACGATGGCAACATCAATCCTCGGGTGGTCACCATCAACACGGTGTCGGATGAGCTAATGACAGCTGAGCAATTACGTGGCAAGCAAGTGTTCTACCATTCGTCAATGCCAGAAATGGGCCCAGAAGGCTACATGAGTTGTTCGAGTTGCCATGTTGACAGCGGCGGGGATGGGCGTGTTTGGGATATTTCGGCACTGGGCGAAGGCTTACGCAACACTCTATCGCTAAATGGCACCAGTGGAACACGTTTTGGTAATCTGCATTGGTCTTCTAACTTTGACGAAGTGCAAGATTTTGAATTGCAAATTGAGCAACTCAATGCGGGTACGGGTCTAATTGATGGCGTCACATTCACTGGGCAGTCACCACTCGATTTTGCCACGAGTAACCGTTCACCTGACTTAGATGCATTGGCGGCGTACGTGGCCAGTCTCGGCAAAAAAACCGTGAGTCGGTCGCCGTATCGAACTTATGTTGGCGAACTCACACCGGCTGCATTGCGTGGGCAAATCGAATTCAATGAGCGCGGTTGCGCGTCTTGTCATAGTGGTAATGCGTTCCGTGATGGACGGTCACACGATGTGGGCACAATCACCAGTGATTCAGGTAGTCGGCTCGGTGGACTACTAACCGCGATTCGTACACCGTCACTCATAGAATTGTGGCAAAGTGCGCCCTATTTTCATGACGGTTCTGCGGCGACATTAAGTGATGTTTTCGATCGTGGCGCGCATCAGCAAAGCTTCAGTGGCACGCAAGAAGCCGACTTAATTACTTTTATTAGTTCCATCGATCGTGACATGTATATTGATGACGATGAGGTTTTTGCGCCTGGCAGCGATACTCAACCACCGACCGCCCCAACGGGCTTGAACGCTGACACTGTGACCTCGAACTCGGTTACATTTTCATGGAATGCTGCCAGCGATAATGTTGGTGTAAGCCGCTATGCAGTTTTTGTTAACGGCTCAGAAGTGTCCAGCAGTACTACTACCAGCGCATCAATTAATTCGTTAGATCCATCGACCACCTATTCATTGACGGTAATGGCAATAGACGAGGCTGATAACCGTTCAGCTGTCTCAATGGCGTTGTCTGTGACCACACTTGAGGAGGCGAGCAATCTAGACCAAGTCACGTATTTTGTGTTTGGCCACTCTTTATTCAATCATGGTGAAAAGAATGCCGGCTATTGGTTGGGTCTATTGGCTCAGGCGAGTAACACTATTGCTGGAGGTAACGGTCAATTCGGTCAGCTAAGTTATACATCGATTCCGCCCAACCCTGATGCCGTGTTCGATTATCCGACTAACAACACCGACGAAAATCCGTGGCCGTGGTGGGCAACCGATGGCTTTGGTGGGCGTGATTACACGCATACCCTATTTATGCCGAGTAATTTTGAGCAAGAGTACCTCACACCAAATCAGTATCTGAGCGATACGTACCGAGTACTTGATTTTGTGGAGCAAGAAGAACCGAGTACAGACATCATGCTGTATATGCACTGGCCTGAACCGTCGATGCTCGGCATTATGGTGCAAAACGGTAACCAGATGAGCGACAACGATTTCGCTACATACAATCAATACACCAGTACTGGTCATTACTATGATTGGCATGTTGAGTACCAGAACCTAATTGCCGCGCAGCGTCCAGACTACAACGTGCGAACTATACCTGTGGGCCCAATTATTGCCGATATTATTACCAATGAACCGTATATGAATGGTGTATCGTTTGAACAATTATATGAAGATGATGCGCCACACGGTGTACCGACGGTGTACTTTCTAGCGGCTATGATTTGTTATCGGGCTATGTATCAGCAGAACCCAAGCTTATCGTATAACCCGCCTGCGTCAGATCTTCTTCCACAGGTAGTGAATAATTACGCAAATTTAGTAAGCTATATAGAATCTCGGTTAGCGTATTATGACTCTCTCCCAGGTGCATTGAAGGTGTACTAAGTTCTTCAAGTGATTACTGTTCGCACCTGGCGTGACCGAGTGACGATAACCACATGGTTATTCGGTCACGCCTGCGCTATACCACACCGAGATGCTGATACCAAGACTACTGCTGGCGGATGGCCAGCGCGGCAATTAAATCACTGACGAGTTTCTTGTTATTATTTGACGATGAGCACCTGGATGCGTGGACACCCACTCAATACTTGATCCTTGATACCAAATTGGCCTGGGCAGCAAAAATATATTTGGTAACCATGCGCGATTCACAATCTCTTAAGAGTAATAACAATAAAGTACGAGTTGAAGCAGCCCGAAGCCTCTCTTTAGAGATGGCTGTCCAGGTTTATTCTGCAGGTTTATTCCTCTCTCTCTCTCTATTTCGTTATAACTCAAGCATCAACACCAGGACCTTATTTCGCAGCAAGGCTCGATGCATCAAGGGCGTTACATTCTGTTGGTTTGCATGACCAGTTTTGTTGACCAGCATCGGTAAGGCAGCGGCTAGCTCAAATCAAGGTCACACGCACAATCGATGCCGTTGCCGGTGTCGGTTTCGCGCACGTCGCAAAGTAGCGCCCCGCGGCTACTCGCTTCGGCTTCGCACGCCGCTTGACAGCTTGTTGCCCCAGAAGCGTTACCCGCCAACGGGCCGCCAACCGTAATATCGGTAACACACATACTGGTTTGTGCGTGAGCCGGTAAAACCACCGCGTTGATCAGTGGCTTGCTCCACAATGGTGATAGCAGCGCTGCGGTTGAGACACCAATAAGGTGACGGCGGCGGCGAATGACTTGTTCTGGGCGTGGTTCGTTTGAGGTCTTCATTATTATTGTTACTCGTTTTTATTCGTCTAATAACAACGGCAAGATAGCCGGGAGTGGGAATCGGCGTTGCGGCGTAGCCACTGGTGCGTCGTCCGGAATGCCATCGTTATTATCATCAGGGTTTGGCACATTCGGGTCGGTCGAAAACTCAAACTCTTCTAAATTAGTAAAGCCATCACCATCGGGATCGGCGTCGCGGTCAAACGAATTACGCGGGTTTAAGTCGTTGTCGAGCTCGTATTGGTTTGACATACCATCACCGTCAATATCATTGTCACATGCGTCGCCTATCCCGTCGCCCTCAAAATCGTCTTGATTCGGGTTAGGCGTGCTTGGGCAGTTGTCAGCATTATCAGCGATGCCATCGGCGTCATCGTCATCGTCGTCGGTCACCAACAAGTTAGCTGTTACGCTGCCGAGGCCGCTGGCGGTAATGGTGACCAATTGGTCGGCATCGAGTGTGGTGTTATCGATGCCGGTGATATTGAAATTAACAAACGCCGCGCCGACCGGAATCTCAACCGTGGCGGGGATTACTAGTCGAGTCGGGTTATTGCTGCTTAAGCTGACGTTAAGCGCGGTGTTTGTCGGAGTATTGCGGCTAACAGTTGCCACCGTTATGCCGCTCTCGCTGATTGATGAGCTGTTGAGTGTTAACCCTAAACTGGGCGTGTCATTGTCAACGACGGTTACGGTCGCGGAACCAACCACATAGCCGATGGCATTCACCGAAATGGTGCTGATGCTATTGCCGTCGGCCAGAGTATCGTCAACCGCAGAAATCGCAAACGTGGCAGATGCCTCACCCGCCGGAATCACCACGCTCGTGGGCACCATGGCTGAACTTAGGTCGCTACTGGCAAGATTAACCTCAAGTGGTCGGTCAATTAGCACTGAGCGCGTGACGGTGCCGGTACTCGCGCCGCCATTTTCAGGCATGACGTCTGGTGACACTGACACGCTAAGCTGCTGAGCCTCAAACGCGCCAACGTCGCGCGTGCCGACCGCCGCAAAACCGCGTTGGTCGGTGCTGGTGGGGTTGACACTAGAGTCAGGGTTGATCGCTGGGCTACCGCTCAACAAGGCATGAGTTAACGTGGCGCCGCCATTGTCGGCTAATGGGCCGAGTAGTGGGTCAGCAACAGTCGCGCCACGACAGCTTGAGTCATCCACGATGCTGTCGGTTGCAATGGCTATACCTGAACCGAAACACGCATCGCCTGCGGAATTAGCGACGATGCTATCGTTGATACTGACGCTGGCCGAGTCTCCAGCGTACAACCCGCCGCCACCAATATCAGACGAATTACCCGACAGCGTGCTATTGCTGATACTGACGCTTGCCGTATCTGTGGCGACCAACCCGCCGCCACCAAAAACCGCCGAATTACCCGACAGCGTGCTATTGATGATACTGACGCTGGCCGAGTATTCGGCGTACAAGCCGCCGCCACTATTACGAGCGGTATTACCCGACAGCGTGCTATTGCTGATACTGACGTTTGCCGAGTCTTGGGCGTGCAACCCGCCGCCGTAAAAGCGAGCCGAATTACCCGACAGCGTGCTATTGCTGATACTGACGCTTGCCAAGGTTCCAGCGTACAAGCCGCCGCCAACAGAAGCCGAATTACCCGACAGCGTGCTATTGCTGATACTGACGCTTGACCAGTCTCCAGCGTACAAGCCGCCGCCTCGAGTTGCGCCTACGCTTGCGCTACCACCGCTAATCACCAAATGATCGAGTTGCACGGTGCCGCTAGTAACGCTCATTACCCGTGAGGCTTTGTTGGCGTCAATCGTGGTGCTAGCGCCATTGGGATTAATGCTCACGCTGCGGGTAATGGCTAATTCGCTGCCCGCCAGCGTAATGGTTTGCCCCGCCACGTTGGGGGCAAATTGAATAATGTGATCATCAGGTTGTGAGCCAATATTAAAACACCCGTTATCTAAATCACCCCGCGCGTTGGTGGTGGCGATTGCTTCTCGCAGGGTACACCCAGCGCCGTTGTCGTCGGCGGTGCTGGTGACGGTTAGGTTTAGTTTGGCATTTGGATCCATCACACCAAATTCAAACGCGCCAACGTCGCGCGTGCCAACAGCCGCAAAACCGCGTTGATCTGTGTTGGTGGCACCCGCTCCGGTGGCTCGATTAATTGCTGGGCTACCACTCATCAAAGCATGGGTTAACGTGGGGCCGCCATTGTCGGCTAATGGCTCAAGCAGTAGGTCAGCAACAACGGTCGCGCCACTACAGCTTGATTCATCCACGATACTGTCGGTTGCAATCGCGATACCTGAACCGGCACACGCATCGCCGCCTGCGGAATTAGCGATGATGCTGTTGCTAATACTGACGCTTGCCGTGCCTGGGGCTAACAACCCGCCGCCAGCGAGAGCCGAATTACCCGACAGCGTGCTATTGCTGATACTGACGCTGGCCGAGTCTCCAGCGCCCAAGCCGCCGCCAACAGAAGCCGAATTACCCGACAGCGTGCTATTGATGATACTGACGCTTGACGAGTCTCCAGCGTACAAGCCGCCGCCAAAATCAGCCGAATTACCCGACAGCGTGCTATTGCTGATACTGACGCTTGCCGTGTCTCGGACGTCCAAGCCGCTGCCATATAAACCAGCCGAATTACCCGACAGCGTGCTATTGATGATACTGACGCTTGACGTACCTGCTGCGTTCAAGCCGCCGCCATATGAAAAAGTCGAATTACCCGACAGCGTGCTATTACTGATACTGACGTTTACCGTATCTGTGGCGAACAAGCCGCCGCCATACCTAAAAACCAAATTACCCGACAGCGTGCTATTGATGATACTGACGCTTGCCGTACCTGTGGCGTTCAAGCCGCCGCCATTAAGTGCATTGCCCCCGCTGATCACCAAATGATCGAGTTGCACGGTGCCGCTAGTAACGCTCATCACCCGTGAGGCTTGGTTGGCGTCAATCGTGGTGGTAGTGGCGGTGCTAGTACCGGTGTTAGCGCCATTGGGGTTAATGCTCACGCTACTGGTAACCGTTAATTGGCTGCCCGCCAGCGTAATGGTTTGCCCCGCCACGTTGGGGGCAAATTGAATAATGTGATCATCGGTTTGTTCGCCAATATTAAAGCACCCGTTATCTAAGTCACCCCGCGCGTTGGTGGTGGCGATTGCTTCTCGCAGGGTACACCCAGCGCCGTTGTCGTCGGCGGTGCTGGTGACGGTTAGGTTTAGCCTGGCATTTGGATCCATAGCACCAAATTCAAACGCGCCAATGTCGCGCGTGCCGACCGCCGCAAAACCGCGTTGGTCGGTGCTGGTGGGGTTGACGCTAGAGCCAGGGTTGATCGCTGGGCTACCGCTCAACAAGGCATGAGTTAACGTGGGGCCGCCATTGTCGGCTAATGGCTCAAGCAGTAGGTCAGCAACAACGGTCGCGCCACTACAGCTTGAGTCATCCACGATGCTGTCGGTGGCAATCGCGATACCTGAACCGGCACACGCATCGCCGCCTGCGGAATTAGCGATGATGCTATTGCTAATACTGACGTTTGCCGTGTGTTGGACCTGCAATCCGCCGCCGTCAAAGAGAGCCGAATTACCCGACAGCGTGCTATTGCTGATACTGACGCTTGCTGTATTTTTGGCGTCCAAGCCGCCGCCCCACAAAAAAGCCGAATTACCCGACAGCGTGCTATTGCTGATACTGACGCTTGACGAGTTTCGGGCGTCCAAGCCGCCGCCAAAATCAGCCGAATTACCCGACAGCGTGCTATTGCTGATACTGACGCTTGACGAATTTCGGGCGACCAAGCCGCCGCCACCAGCTGCGGAATTACCCGACAGCGTGCTATTGACGATACTGACACTTGACGTATCTGTGGCATACAAGCCGCCGCCATCAGATGCGGAATTACCCGACAGCGTGCTATTGCTGATACTGACGCTTGCCGTACCTGTGGCGTACAAGCCGCCACCATTCTCTACGAGACCACCGCTAATCACCAAATGATCGAGTTGCACGGTGCCGCTAGTAACGCTCATTACCCGTGAGGCTTTGTTGGCGTCAATCGTGGTGCTAGCGCCATTGGGGTTAATGCTCACGCTACTGCTAACCGTTAATTCGCTACCCGCCAGCGTAATGGTTTGCCCGGCCACGTTGGGGGCAAATTGAATAATGTCGTTGCTGCCCAAGGCGTCGTTAGTAACATCAATATTGCAACCGTTGCTTTGATCAGAGCCACTGTTGACGGTATTAATTGCCTCCCGCAAAGTGCAGTTGGTGCCGTCATCAGCGTTTGATGTGACCTCAATGGTGGCAGCCTGCAGTGGCGTGCTCAATGCATGGCCAATCGCCATAGCTAATGCGGTTTTATTAATGCAGTTTAATGGCGGCATGGTAATTTCGGCTGTGTAGTAGATTCATGGCGAGTTACGCTTGCGCGTTGCAGCCAATTGTCTAATATTCGCAATGCTTGTAATACTACGGCTACCTTTCAGTTGTGGCAATCGTACTTTAGTCTGAGCGTTCGTTAAGGAAAACCCGCTGAAAAAACCAAAGCCTTTCCTATTTTCGCCGCTGAATCCTAACCTTATGATGGGTGTCCTTTTATATTTTTAATGGCCTGGGCAGCAACAATATATTTGGTAACCATGCGCGATTCACAATCTCTTAAGAGTAATAACAATAAAGTACGAGTTGAAGCAGCCCGAAACCTCTCTTTAGAGATGGCTGTCCAGGTTTATTCTGCAGGTTTATTCCTCTCTCTCTCTATTTCGTTATAACTCAAGCATCAACACCAGGACCTTATTTCGCAGCAAGGCTCGATGCATCAAGGGCGTTACATTCTGTTGGTTTGCATGATCAGTTTTGTTGACCAGCATCGGTAAGGCAGCGGCTAGCTCAAATCAAGGTCACACGCACAATCGATGCCGTTGCCGTTGCCGGTGTCGGTTTCGCGCACGTCGCACAGTAGCGCCCCGCGGCTACTCGCTTCGGCTTCGCACGCCGCTTGACAGCTTGTTGCACCAGAAGCGTTACCCGCCAACGGGCCGCCAACCGTAATATCGGTAACACACATACTGGTTTGTGCGTGAGCCGGTAAAATCACCGCGTTGATCAGTGGCTTGCTCCACAATGGTGATAGCAGCGCTGCGGTTGAGACACCAACAAGGTGACGGCGGCGGCGAATGACTTGTTCTGGGCGTGGTTTGTTTGAGGTCTTCATTATTATTGTTACTCGTTTTTATTCGTCTAATAACAACGGCAAGATAGCCGGGAGTGGGAATCGGCGTTGCGGCGTAGCCACTGGTGCGTCATCCGGAATGCCATTGTTGTCATCATCAGGGTTCGGCACATTCGGGTCGGTTGAAAACTCAAACTCTTCTAAATTAGTAAAGCCATCACCATCGGGATCGGCGTCTCGGTCGAACGAATTACGCGGGTTTAAGCCGTTGTCGAGCTCGTATTGGTTTGACATACCATCACCGTCAATATCATTGTCACATGCGTCGCCTATCCCGTCGCCCTCAAAATCGTCTTGATTCGGGTTAGGCGTGCTTGGGCAGTTGTCAGCATTATCAGCGATGCCATCTGTGTCATCGTCATCGTCGTCGGTCACCAACAAGTTAGCTGTTACGCTGCCGAGGCCGCTGGCGGTAATGGTGACCAATTGGTCGGCATCGAGTGTGGTGTTATCGATGCCGGTGATATTGAAATTAACAAACGCCGCGCCGACCGGAATCTCAACCGTGGCGGGGATTACTAGTCGAGTCGGGTTATTGCTGCTTAAGCTGACGTTAAGCGCGGTGTTAGTCGGAGTATTGCGGCTAACAGTCGCCACCGTTATGCCGCTCTCGCTGATTGATGAGCTGTTGAGTGTTAACCCTAAACTGGGCGTGTCATTGTCAACGACGGTTACGGTCGCGGAACCAACCACATAGCCGATGGCATTCACCGAAATGGTGCTGATGCTATTGCCGTCGGCCAGAGTATCGTCAACCGCAGAAATCGCAAACGTGGCAGATGCCTCACCCGCCGGAATCACCACGCTCGTGGGCACCATGGCTGAGCTTAGATCGCTACTGGCAAGATTAACCTCAAGTGGTCGGTCAATTAACACTGAGCGCGTGACGGTGCCGGTACTCGCGCCGCCATTTTCAGGCATGACGTCTGGTGACACTGACACGCTAAGCTGCTGTGCCTCAAACGCGCCAACATCGCGCGTGCCGACCGCCGCAAAACCGCGTTGGTCGGTGCTGGTGGGGTTGACACTAGAACCAGGGTTGATCGCTGGGCTACCGCTCAACAAGGCATGAGTTAACGTGGGGCCGCCATTGTCGGCTAATGGCTCAAGCAGTGGGTCAGCAACGGTCGCGCCACGACAGCTTGTGTCATCCACGATACTGTCGGTGGCAATCGCTATAATACCTATACCGTCACACGCATCGCCTGCGGAATTAGCGACGATGCTATTGTTGATACTGACGCTTGCCGTATCTGTGGCGACCAACCCGCCGCCACCAAAAACCGCCGAATTACCCGACAGCGTGCTATTAATGATACTGACGCTGGCCGAGTATTCGGCGTACAAGCCGCCGCCACGAGAATGAGCCGAATTACCCGACAGCGTGCTATTGCTGATACTGACGCTTGCCGAGTCTTGCGCGTGCAACCCGCCGCCGTAAAAGCGAGCCGAATTACCCGACAGCGTGCTATTGCTGATACTGACGCTTGCCGAGTCTTGGGCGTGCAACCCGCCGCCAACAGAAGCCGAATTACCCGACAGCGTGCTATTGCTGATACTGACGCTTGACCAGTCTCCAGCGTACAAGCCGCCGCCTCGAGTTGCGCCTACGCTTGCGCTACCACCGCTAATCACCAAATGATCGAGTTGCACGGTGCCGCTAGTAACGCTCATTACCCGTGAGGCTTGGTTGGCGTCAATCGTGGTGCTAGCGCCATTGGGGTTAATGCTCACGCTACCGGTAACCGTTAATTCGCTGCCCGCCAGCGTAATGGTTTGCCCCGCCACGTTGGGGGCAAATTGAATAATGTGATCATCAGGTTGTGAGCCAATATTAAAACACCCGTTATCTAAATCACCCCGCGCGTTGGTGGTGGCGATTGCTTCTCGCAGGGTACACCCAGCGCCGTTGTCGTCGGCGGTGCTGGTGACGGTTAGGTTTAGTTTGGCATTTGGATCCATCACACCAAATTCAAACGCGCCAACGTCGCGCGTGCCAACAGCCGCAAAACCGCGTTGATCTGTGTTGGTGGCACCCGCTCCGGTGGCTCGATTAATTGCTGGGCTACCACTCATCAAAGCATGGGTTAACGTGGGGCCGCCATTGTCGGCTAATGGCTCGAGCAGTGGGTCAGCAACGGTCGCGCCACGACAGCTTGAGTCATCCACGATGCTGTCGGTGGCAATGGCTATTGTGCCTGTTCCCCTATTTAAACACGCACCGCCTGTGGAATTAGCGATGATGCTATTGCTGATATTGAAGCTTGCCCTTTCTCGGGCGTGCAAGCCGCCGCCTCCACCACCAGGCGAATTACTCGCCGAATTACCCGACAGCGTGCTATTGATGATACTGACTCTTGTATGGAATAGGGCGTTCAAGCCGCCGCCGTCATCACCAGCCGAATTACCCGACAGCGTGCTATTGATAATACTGACGCTTGAGATAGATTGGGCGCTCAAGCCGCCGCCATCAAAACCAGCTGAATTACCCGACACCGTGCTATTGATGATACTGACGCTTGCCAAGGCTGTGATGTCCAAGCCGCCGCCATCACTATCAGCTGAATTACCCGACACCGTGCTATTGATGATACTGACGCTTGACCTACCTACTGCGGTCAAGCCGCCGCCAAAGCGAGCCGAATTACCAGACAGCGTGCTATTGCTGATACTGACGCTGGCCGACTCTCGGGGGAGCAACCCGCCGCCGCCTCCATCAGCTGAATTACCCGACAGCGTGCTATTGATGATACTGACGCTTGCCGTACCTGTGGCGTTCAAGCCGCCGCCATTAAGTGCATTGCCCCCGCTGATCACCAAATGATCGAGTTGCACGGTGCCGCTAGTAACGCTCATCACCCGTGAGGCTTGGTTGGCGTCAATCGTGGTGTTAGCGCCATTGGGGTTAATGCTCACGCTACCGGTAACCGTTAATTCGCTGCCCGCCAGCGTAATGGTTTGCCCCGCCACGTTGGGCGCAAATTGAATAATGTGATCATCAGGTTGTGAGCCAATATTAAAACACCCGTTATCTAAATCACCCCGCGCGTTGGTGGTGGCGATTGCTTCTCGCAGGGTACACCCAGCGCCGTTGTCGTCGGCGGTGCTGGTGACGGTTAGGTTTAGTTTGGCATTTGGATCCATCACACCAAATTCAAACGCGCCAATGTCGCGCGTGCCGACCGCCGCAAAACCGCGTTGGTCGGTACTGGTGGCACCCGCTCCGGTGGCTCGATTAATTGCTGGGCTACCACTCATCAAAGCATGGGTTAACGTGGGGCCGCCATTGTCGGCTAATGGCTCAAGCAGTGGGTTAGCAAAGGACGCGCCACTACAGCTTGTGTCATCCACGATACTGTCGGTGGCAATGGCTATTGTACCTGATCCCCCATTAAAACACGCACCGCTTGCGGAATTAGCGATGATGCTATTGCTAATACTGACGTTTGCCGTGTGTTGGACCTGCAATCCGCCGCCGCCAAAGCGAGCCGAATTACCCGACAGCGTGCTATTGCTGATACTGACGCTTGCTGTATTTTTGGCGTCCAAGCCGCCGCCCCACAAAAAAGCCGAATTACCCGACAGCGTGCTATTGATGATACTGACGCTTGCTGTATTTTTGGCGTACAACCCGCCGCCATCAAAACCGGCTGAATTACCCGACAGCGTGCTATTGCTGATACTGACGCTTGACGAGTTTCGGGCGACCAAGCCGCCGCCACCAGCTGCGGAATTACCCGACAGCGTGCTATTGCTGATACTGACGCTGGCCGTATCTATGGCGACCAACCCGCCGCCCTCTAATGCCGAATTACCCGACAGCGTGCTATTGCTGATACTGACGCTTGCCGTACCTGTGGCGTACAAGCCGCCACCATTCTCTACGAGACCACCGCTAATCACCAAATGATCGAGTTGCACGGTGCCGCTAGTAACGCTCATTACCCGTGAGGCTTTGTTGGCGTCAATCGTGGTGGAGGTACCGGTGTTAGCGCCATTGGGGTTAATGCTCACGCTACTGGTAACCGTTAATTCGCTACCCGCCAGCGTAATGGTTTGCCCCGCCACGTTGGGGGCAAATTGAATAATGTCGTTGCTGCCCAAGGCGTCGTTAGTAACATCAATATTGCAACCGTTGGTTTGATCAGAGCCACTGTTGACGGTATTAATTGCCTCACGCAAAGTGCAGTTGGTGCCGTCATCAGCGTTTGATGTGACCTCAATGGTGGCAGCCTGCAGTGGCGTGCTCAATGCATGGCCAATCGCCATAGCTAATGCGGTTTTATTAATGCAGTTTAATGGCGGCATGGTAATTTCGGCTGTGTAGTAGATTCATGGCTAGTTACGCTTGCGCGTTGCAGCCAATTGTCTAATATTTTCAATGCGTGTAATACTACGGCTACCTTTCAGTTGTGGCAATCGTACTTTAGTCTGAGCGTTCGTTAAGGAAAACCCGCTGAAAAAACCAAAGCCTTTCCTATTTTCGCCGCTGATTACGCAATGATTTGACCGCTCAAGAACGAGTTCGCTGCGCGCGTAAATTACTAAGCTTGCGGTGCCTGTTCATTGAAACCGCCTTCATACTTCCACTAAATAGTGATCCGCGCGAAAAGTAACCTTACGTGGCTGATTGACTGATTGGTATCTTTACCTGCTGGTTATGGTGCCACCACCTCAGGCAACGAGTGCCCACGACACCACAGAGCCGTAGATCATCAGCAAGACCTCTATGAATACCTCACTAACGCCAAGCCGAGCGGTGGCCTAACTCTCAACGAGCTGAGAGATTTTGGATTCAATGCTGTTCGCCGACTATTTGCAGCCAGGCTGCGTTGGTATAGATAGGATTTCTAAATACCCGTTTTATTCGAGCGAACCTTGATTGTTAGTCGCCAGACACCGCTCTTTGGGTTCGTGCGGCTTACAACAACCTAATCACTATTTACTGAACTCACAAGTAGGTGGTAGCAGAGTTGGAATGATTCCAAACTGGACCGTATCACTGGTACAACTAGAGTCTGCAGGCGCACCGGTACAGAGAATATCTCCGTCGTCCCAACCCCAGTTATTGTGCATAAAGCACCAAGCGTGTCCGCCCGTGATAGTCCTTTTGCATGAATAGGTAAGCGTTGCGCCAAAGGTGGTGCAAACAGCGCTAGAATAGGTTTGGCTTGCTTTTAGCGCGGCGGTATTCTCGACCCCTGTTTGTTTTGCTAGCTCGCCACACTTCGCCAATTGCTCAGCCTCTTTATCTGCCGCCCCTAACACCCTAGAGTAGTCACCCATACGGAAGGTTCGATACTCTTCCTCGGTCAAGGTCTGCGTAATCGCCTTGGCCAAGCAATTACAAATATCCCCTGAGTCGCGCTTATTTCTGCCCGTAGACTCAAGCGACTCAGAACATTCAAGTAAATAAGCCTGCCGCCTCTCTTTAACGGTATCGGCTGCGAAGCTGCCCAAAGGTAGGACCGCGATAATAAAGCTTAGCACTGCGCTGAGGTACCTTGCTGTGTGTTTGCGTGCCGCTTTTTGGGGGCTTGCAATCGTTTTCATTCTAATCGTTCTATGTGTCATTTTAAATAACCACCGTGTTGAATAAAACAGGCGAACTACCCTGTTAGTTAGACGTTTTCATCGCTTTTAACTAAATCAGAATACCGTTGCCTTGGTTGATGCGATGCTGCAACAGTCATAGCATAGAAGATTTACCTGAAGTTGCCATTACAGGCCATTACGGCCCATCAGCCCTAATTAGACGCGCACGCAACGCCTCTACCCTGCGGTTTAGCACACTTCGAAATTACCGCTCTAATCGCAGTAGCACTGGTATCGTAGGACATAATAAGGAAGAGTCCCAACAAAAAATAGCCCTGTTTATTAACGCGGACAAAGCGCCAGCTTGCCGATTCGACGACATACTCAGCGAGGTAGTACGATACCGTGTGGTTACAGTCCGCAAGGCTTATGGCAACTGGAAGAAGACCAATTTGAAGCCGTGGGAAAACTTAGTATATTTTTCTTACGGCGTTTATATCAATCATATCTGCCGTCGCTATCCGGCTCAGTCAGTCTTTACTCAAGCTGTCGTCGATGACTGCCGTGTCGATAGCACCCAGTAATTTGGCTCGCTTTTTCCTAAGGCCTTGCGCGAGCACTCGCATGTCGGTCGCGGTATCGGTCTCATCGATTATTTCCATACCCAACATGGTCTCAATCACGTCTTCCATCGTGACAATACCGGCCATACCGCCGAAGTCATCGAGTACCACGGCGATGTGTTCTGTGCGTTGCATCAAAGTATTAAACAGCTCAGTCAATGCAAAATTTTGATCAATGGCAATGATCTCGCGTTTTAAGCTTGCCATGGAATCATTTTTACGCCCTTCGATCATCGCTTCCATCACGTCCGTTTTCAAAATATAACCAGAAATTTGATCTTTATTGTTCTGCGTGAAGGTAGGAATACGTGAAAACTGAGTACTTTTACGCGAGTTGTAATAGTCGCCAATACTTTGTTCTTCGGGCGTAGCCGATACCACCGTGCGCGGAGTCATTACGTCGCTCGCGGTGATCCCTTGAAAGCGCAACATGCTACCTAGCATCTTCGATTCGATAGCCTCCAACACACCTTCCTCAGCGCCCATTTCTGTCATTGCCAAAAAATCATTCCGTGTCAGCACAGCGCCGTGGCCATCGGTCTTGAGTAACTTTGTTAGCAGCTGGCTCATCCACACCAGCGGCGCTAATACAACCAGCAGAAATCGTAGCGAAGCAACGGTAAAGCCTGCCAGCTTGCGCCAGTAGAGTGCGCCGATAGTCTTGGGCACAATCTCAGATAATAATAAAACAGCCAGAGTCATGGCGGCCGGCACGACCAAACGAGTAATCAGTGGATTACTTTCAGCCCATATTGCCGCAGCTTGCTCGCCGACGCCAATTGCACCTACCGTATGAGCAATCGTATTCAGCGTCAAAATAGCGGATAACGGACGATCAATGTCCTGCTTAAACGCGTTGAGATACTTGCCAGTAGCCGTGCCTTTTTGTTGTTGAATACGAGCGTAGGTCGGCGTAATACTAAGCAGCACCGCCTCCCATAGTGAGCACAAGAAAGAAAAGAAAATCGCAAGAACGAAGAAAGTGATTAATAGCGAATACATTATGTGACTCTATTCAGTTTGGGGGTTTGACTCAACGCTGGGGAGTGACTACTGTCAAAAATATGGCGGCAATGAACGGAACGCTGCCATGCATCATATCAAATCTTTGTATTGCTGAAATTTTGTTAGTGATGCAAGTGCGGTAATCATCAGGTCTTTCTGGGACACCCATCATAACCATCTTGTCAATCTTGTCATAAACCCGCTTCCCTGACAGAATAAAGTTATTCAAGGATGAATAAACAAGGATGGTTATGACCTTACCAAGAAGCACTCTTGTGTCGTTGGCCGACACACCGTATTACCACTGTGTAGCGCGTTGCGTTCGGCGTGCCTATTTATGTGGTGTCGATCGATACTCAGGCACCAGCTATGAACATCGGCGTCAATGGCTCGAAGATAAATTGCATGAGACCGCTAACGCATTCGCCATCAAACTGTGTGCGTACGCCGTGATGAGTAACCACTACCACGTGGTATTGCGAGTTCAACCCGAGTTGGCCGAGGCGTGGTCGGACCGTGAGGTGATTCGTCGTTGGCATTCATTGTTCGCCGGAAGCGTGCTTTCGCAACGCTTTATGAACGGGGATGCGCTTGATCCAGTGCTCTATGAGCGTTTGTTGGAAGACGTCGAAACGTGGCGGTCCAGGCTATGCGATATCTCGTGGTATATGCGCATCGTGAATGAATTCATCGCGCGTGAGGCGAACAAAGAAGACGACTGCACCGGCCGGTTTTGGGAGGGGCGATTCAAGAGCCAAGCGTTACTGGATGAGCGCGCGTTGTTGTCTTGTATGGCGTACGTTGATCTCAACCCGATTCGAGCCAAGATGGCGAAAACGCCTGAAACATCGAATCACACCAGTATCAAAGCCCGGATTGATTCACTCAATAGCCAGGCTACCCAAAGGAATCTAGAAGACTTCACCGGCATCAGAGCCGATGGAAACGGACTGCCATTCAAGTTAGCCGACTATATCGAACTTGTCGACTGGACGGGCCGAATTATGAGGCAAGACAAACGTGGCGCGATTGCATCGGAGCTGCCGCCTATTCTAGAGCGACTCGGTCTGAATTCCGATGCCTGGCAAGTGCTCACGACCCAATTTGAGACCCAGTTCCAGCATTGGGTCGGTTCAGAGCACATCGTCAGGCAGGTATGTTCCGACAAACACTATCAACGAATCCCCTCGACGGTTAACCATCGCCAGCTGTTAGGCTGAGGCATCCACAAATAGTCGACCGGATCGCTTAAAGCGAGGCCTTCGCTCGTCTTGAATATGGAAATTGTTGTCTAAGACCGCAACTCTGCTGTTTAAGTGCTAAATCTACCCAAAGCAGCTTGATCAAGCTCGCGCGATAAGTTGGGACTGGAGACGTGTTTTCAAGTCATTCTTATGATGGGTGTCCTTTTGTGTGGTTTAAGTGCTAAATCTACCCAAAGCAGCTTGATCAAGCTCGCGCGATAAGTTGGGACTGGAGACGTGTTTTCAAGTCATTCTTATGATGGGTGTCCTTTTGTGTGTTTTGTGTGGAGACCGAGTGTTGCGCCTTATGAGACAGGCGGATATCGAAGCTCAGCGCGGTTATGGCAAGCCGAA